>JBFIDU010000309.1:0-2381 GCA_041603755.1 Methylophilaceae bacterium | reverse complement strand
TGTGAAGTAGAAGAATTGTTCTGTGAAGTGGATGGACACTTTCCTAACCATCACCCTGACCCATCAGTCCCTGAAAATTTAAATGACTTAATTCATGCGTTAAAAACAGGTAATGCCGAAATTGGCCTAGCTTTTGATGGTGATGGTGATCGATTAGGTGTGGTTACCAAAGAAGGTAACATTATCTACCCAGACCGCCAATTACTACTCTTCGCTGAAGATGTACTGAAGCGTGACCCAGGTGCAACCATTATTTATGATGTAAAGTCCACACGTAACTTAGCGCCTTGGATTAAAGCTCGCGGTGGCAATCCACTGATGTGGAAAACTGGTCACTCACTTGTCAAGGCAAAAATGAAAGAAACTGGGTCTGCACTTGCTGGCGAGATGAGCGGTCATGTCTTCTTCAAAGAGCGCTGGTATGGGTTTGATGACGGCCTTTATTCTGGTGCGCGTTTGTTGGAAATCTTAAGTCAATTTGCGGATCCTTCTGCAATATTAAATGCCTTACCCGATAGCGTTAGCACGCCTGAACAACATATCAACATGAAAGAAGGCGAACCGCATGCCTTAATAGAAAAACTGCAAAAAACCGCAACATTTAATAATGCAAAAGTGGTTACCATAGACGGCCTGAGAGTCGAATATGCGGATGGATTTGGTTTAATGCGCCCTTCTAATACTACACCTGTCATTGTGCTTCGATTTGAAGCAGATACGACTGCTGCATTGCAACGTATTCAAAATGAGTTCAGGTCAGTCATTCTGGCCGCGGCACCTGACGTAAAATTACCATTCTAGCGAATGTCAAAAAACGGTCTTTTTCTTACTATTGTATGGATTTGTATCGCTGCAGTTGTTTACTATCTTGCAGATAATATTCAAAACCCAAACAAACTGGGTGCGCTTGGATCTGGCACTGAGGTTACCCTTCAAAGAGGGTTAGACGGTCATTACAGAGCTGAAGCACTCATCAATGGGCATAAGGTGAATGTACTTGTAGATACTGGCGCAACAGGTGTTGCAATATCACAAGCAGTCGCCGACAGACTAAATTTAAAAAGTGTATCAGCCATCAGGTCATCTACTGCAAATGGCGATACCGTAAGCTATTTGGTTAGATTAAACTCAGTGAAAATTGGCGGCATTGAAGCAAAAAATGTTTCAGCATCAATCGTCCCCACCTTACAAGGCGATGTCTTACTTGGCATGAGCTTTTTAGGCCGAATGGATGTGCGCTTATATAAAGGCGAAATGACAATAAAACCTGCCAGTTAGCTGTAAGCAATTAATTAATAAACATATTTTATCGAAGAAAAATGAACACTCTTTTATTTTTGTTGTCATAAAGTTATGGGCAATGGAATTGTTGTCCTACATTTTTTCAACTTTAATAGGAGATTTATGAATTTAAAACAAAAGAAATTAATTATCACACTAAGCACCCTCACACTAGCAAGTCTATCCGCAATACCTTCACAAGCAAAACAAGTTAATCTAAGCACTGGTGGATACGCCACCGAATTTCAAAAACCAGCACTGATGAACAAAATTGATACAAATAAAAACAACCTAGTGTCATCTGGTGAATATTATCGATTTAATGATCGTCTATTTAATGAACTAGACCATAACAATGATGGCTTTCTTGACCAAAATGAATGGGTAGGTAAAAAAGTGAACCTTAAAAACCCAACCCTAGCCACAGGTGGCTATTTAAATGCGTTAAGAAATGCGGAAATAATGAATGCCATGGATGAAGACAAAGATACAACCGTATCTAAAGCAGAATTTCTGATTTATCAATTTAAAGTGTTCAATGCACTAGATAAATCTAAGAACAAGGAACTCACATTACAAGAATGGGGTTCTGAAGGTTTAGTGAGCTAAATAGCTAAACTCATTCAAAAAAAGCCAGGTTAAACCTGGCTTTTTTTATGTGATCACTGTCGGCTTAGTTCGACCAGTTAGCTTTTCCAAATTAGAAATATCCATTGCAATCTTAATCATTTCTTGCAAAGCGTTCTGAGCATCTAAATGGTGCTTTGCGACATCAGGTTCAAATGCTTCTATGTAAATTCTAATCGTTGCACCCTGTGTTCCTGTACCTGACAATCGAAACACAATACGCGAGCCATCATCGAACAATATTCTCAAGCCTTGCAAATGACTTACTGAACCATCAACTGGGTCGGTGTAAGAAAAATCATCACATGTTTTTACTGTGTAGCTACCAAACATTTGGTTTGGCAGTGTATTAAACTGTGAACGAATATGGTCTATCACGCGGTTCGCATCCTCAGTTGGAATCGCTTCATAATCGTGGCGTGAGTAAACATTGCGCCCATACTCTGCCCAATGTGCTTTTACTATATTTTCTA
>JBFIDU010000308.1:0-2383 GCA_041603755.1 Methylophilaceae bacterium | reverse complement strand
CAGTTAAGAAAAATGCCGCAGATGATGCACGATACGAACGTAAAGAGACTTCATCAGGCAAACCTATGTTCAATCTAAAGTCTACAAATGGTCAGGTGATTGGCACCAGTGAATTATATGAATCAGTTGCAGCAAGAGAAAATGGTATTGAGTCAGTTAAAAAAAATGCACCTGATGCAACAGTTGAAGATTTAACATGACTGATTAGTTAACTTACATTCTAATAATCTAAAGTCCGCTTTTATGCGGGCTTTTTTATTGCTCGATAGCGATTAAAGAACTACTTTCACAATCCATATATGGCTTTAGAGATTCTAGATATGTCCTATTGTGGGTTACCGTATTGAGCGATAGATTTGCTCTCTATTACGCTTTGCTAGAACAATTTGCCATAGTTGGCCTTGTTTGGATCTAAAGTAACCTGCACAACTAAGTAAATAGTATTTCCACATGCGAAAAAAAGTAGGGTCATAATTAACTTGCAACTCAGGCCATGCTCTCTCAAAATTATGCCACCAAGCCATTAGTGTAGTGTCATAATCTTTGCCAAAGTTATGCCAGTCTTCAACAATGAATTTCTGCTCTATGGCTGCTGTAATTTCTTTAGCCGATGGTAATTTTCCGTTCGGAAATATGTATTTTTCTATCCAAGCATCTGTTTTATAAGTTGTAGCGTAATCGCCTATAGTATGCAATAAGAACAAGCCTTCATCCTTTAAGCACGTATAAACAGTATTAAAGTATGTACGGTAATTTTTCTGACCTACATGCTCAAACATACCAACAGAAGCGATTTTATCAAACTGGCCTGTTACCTTCCGATAATCAGCTAATACTATCTCTACAGGTAAGTTTTTACATTTTTTTTGCGCTAGTGCTTGTTGCTCTTTTGATACGGTAATGCCAGTAACCTTAACATCATAATATTTAGCTGCATGATAAGCCAAGCCACCCCAACCACAGCCTATTTCCAACAGATGCTCGCCTGCTTTTAATTCCAGTTTGTGGCATATCATGTCCAATTTTTGGAATTGTGCTTGCTCTAAACTCGTTGCATTATGCCAATAAGCACAAGAGTAACTCATACTTGAGTCTAGCATCTTGCTAAACAAATCATTACCAATGTCATAGTGCTTAAGCGCCACTTCATAGGCTCGGCTGGACTTCTGCAAGTTAAATACTCGGTGTCTGAGAACCTCCCGAAGAAACTTCAGCTTTACAATAGAGCCAATTTTTTCATTAATGTCGACGCGTAATAAGCGATAAAACATTTCATCCAATTGAGGACTATCCCAATAGCCTTTCATATAGGCCTCGCCAAATCCTAAGGAGCCTTGCGATAGCGTCTCTCTGTATAGCCTATCATCGTGAACTTGTATGTCCCATGCACGACTGCCATTGAATAAAATATCGGCATGTGCAAACAAGCCAACTAATACTGCTGGTGCTGTATTTGTTGATTGTTTCATCGCATTTTGCATATTTAAACTCAGCTATAGAGACACAACATCAAGTTTTATTCTAATAGAACTTGGTCATTTAAGGGGGATTTACTGATATAGCGAGTGGTCTTTCTAGCAATAAATATGGCTTGGTCATTCAGAATCTTAAATAACTTTAAACTAATGAGAGCAATACCACCTAGAATCATCATTCCATCAAATTAATCAAAATCTTATGTAGGTTACATCAGGCATAAAGGAAGCTGATTGTAGACAAAAACCGTAAAGTAGTTGGCATAGCGACGCAGTCAGATTTGGTTTCAGCACGCTGTAAAGAAAAAATACTAAATATCTGAGAACTAAACCCTCATTCTATTTTCATGTAGAATCAATGGCTTCTAGTCATTTTCTCATTGAAAAAATTCATGAGGATTGCTAATACGATTATTAGTATCACCCTAAGTTTATTTGCTCACGGAGCAAGTGCTGCGCCATTGTTATTAAACAAAACGCCTACTGTCAGCAGCTATCTTATAGGCACATACACAGATTCAATTAATCAGGGTATCTTACTACTTAGGTTTGATACAGACAGCATGCAACTCAGTTCTAAAGTTGTCGCTAGCGGAATTCACAACCCTTCTTTTGTCATTACAAACCGTGCAAGAACAGTTATATATGCAGTTGAAAGTGCTGTAGAGGGCAAAATTAACGCATTTAGCTCTAACCAAAACCAGCAAAAGCTTACTTTATTAAACTCATCTAAAAGCTTTGGTAATCATCCATGTTATATCGCATTAGATAAAAATGAGAAGTTACTTGCTGTGGCTAATTATGCAAGTGGGAACTTTAGTGTTTTTGAGACAGATCAAAAAGGTAATCTGCATTTCAAACAGTCCGTTGCACATGTTGGTAGTAGCCTCGATAAAATTAGACAAACT
>JBFIDU010000307.1:0-2385 GCA_041603755.1 Methylophilaceae bacterium | reverse complement strand
TGAAGACTATAGTATTGCTAAATATATCTTCCTACGTGAGTTAGGAATTCCTGATGAGCGTCTAAAGCTTACTTATGTTAAAGCGCGCATTGGTGGACCAGATAGCAATGTTTTTCAAGCGCATATGGTGCTCAGCTATTATGCAACGCCAACTTCAGAACCATTAATTTTAGATAACCTGCTCTCAGAAATTCATGAAAGCTCGCGGCGAGTTGATTTAAGACCTATTTTCAGCTTCAATAGCCAAGGGCTATGGACAGGCATCGCTAACAACACACAGGGCTCATCGCTGAAATCTTTATCACGATGGAGCGATGTTTTAACACGTATTAAAAACGATGGTATTGAGTAATTTATTGATTAGGAATCAACATGTCACTTATTAAACAGTTATGGTTTGCAATCATATTAATTATATCTCTGGCTTTTGGGGCTAGCTTTTTGATTAATATCATTACAAGTAAACATTATCTAGAGCAGCAACTAGAAATGAAAAATACAGATAACGCAGTTTCCCTTGCATTATCTATATCGCAAATGGAAAAAGACCCCGTTGCAGTTAATTTGATGCTATCAGCTCAGTTTGATAATGGCCATTATGAATATATACGACTGACAGACCCCAACAAAGTAATAATGACGGAAAGAGTCAACACTGGGCAAGCTACATCGGTGCCTAGTTGGTTTAAAAATATGATTCATATCAACCCCAACCCAGGCATCGCGCAAATCCAAGATGGATGGTCACAATATGGTGTTTTAACATTAGCAAGTGCAACAGATTTTGCCTACCGAGACTTGTGGAATGGCTCACTTGCCATGTTAATGTGGAGCACTATCATCGCGCTTGCTTGTGGTATTCTTGGCTCGCTCGTTTTGAAAATGATTATTAGACCTTTGCATGAAATGGTAGACATGACCGAAGCCATTGGTGAGAAAAACTTTATTTCCATTAAAGAACCAAGAACATACGAGTTTCGCACATTAGCGAAGGCGCTAAACCGATTATCACAACGCATTAAGGACATGCTTAAGAATGAGTCTGAGCTATTAGAGCAAATGCGCATTGAAGCTAATTACGATTCTGTTACTGGTTTAATGAACCGTAAGTATTTTAGTAGCCGTGTAGCAACTTATATGGAAAATGACGATACATTTACAGAGGGTATGTTAGTCGTGTCTCACATTAGTAACCTGGCTGAGATTAATGAAACATTGGGTTCAACTGCTACTGATAAAGTGCTCAAAAAAATGGGCTTAGCATTAGATGCCTATTGTAAACAACACCCATCACTGATTTCCGGGCGTTTAACTGGTGCTGACTTTGCTGTATTTTCCAGCAGCAAAGTTGACCATAACGTTATATGTAGCCAAGTGAAGAGTGTATTATATGAAGCAGCAGATCTCGATAGCCAATTCAATAACTTTGACTTACATACTATCTCTAGCGTTGTTAGTAAATCAGAGCAACTTGATGGCCTTAAAAAACTGATAACAACTATAAAATTGCAAACCAGTATTACAGAAACCGATATTTTGGCGCTTATTCAGGAAGAAGACATCAATCGCTATGAAAATCACGATGAAACTGAATGGCGAGCTATGCTAACATCTGCTATTGATGCGCGTAGGCTAACCCTTGCTTCCTTCCCAGTCAAATCTAATCAACAAGCTATTATTCACTTTGAATGTCCTGCTAGATTACAGCTTGTTGAGGATGGCCCATGGGTTCCAGCTGGTGAATTTATTGCATGGGCTACACAATTAGGTCTTGTTGCACAACTTGACCGCTTAGCCCTTGAGACGGCCATTAAATCCTTAGTCGATGATGACTCAAAACCAATTGGCTTAAACGTATCAACTAGTGGTATGTGCGACCCACATTATCATGCGGCTATTAGCAAACTTATTAAAGCGAAACCGCATATTGCTGATAAGCTATGGTTTGAAGTAGGTGAATATAGCGTATTCCAAAATTTATCCAAATTTAAAACATTTGCTGAATTAGTAAAATCACTTGGATGCAAAGTTGGCGTTGAGCATGTAGGCACGCAAATTGGTCGCCTCGGTGAACTACATGATCTGGATTTAGATTATATCAAGGTGGATGCTTCTATTATCCGAGATATAGACAAGAACCCTGGCAACAAGGCCTTCTTAAAAGGTATCTGCCTAATTGCCCACTCAATTGGCTTGATGGCAATTGCTGAAGGTGTACAAACTAAAGAGGAACTTACAACACTACCTGAATTAGGTATTGATGCTGCAACAGGTCCTGCTGTGAAATAAACAAACAAAGATTCAATAAAAAAGGTAGCTAATAGCTACCTTTTTTATTTAGCATCAACTCTCTAGTAGCCATCATCATCATCTAACAAATTCAGA
>JBFIDU010000306.1:0-2412 GCA_041603755.1 Methylophilaceae bacterium | reverse complement strand
TGCGACAACCTGCTCTAATGACCAGTGGCGTAAATGGCAGTATTGCAGGGCTCGTAGCAATCACTGCTGGCTGTGCAACGATGGATTTACCTTATGCTGTAGTGACTGGTGCGGTCGGTGGTATGGTTTCTGTGCTTGGACATCAATTGATTCTTAAATTAAAGCTGGATGATGTGGTGGGCGCTGTATCTGTCCATGGTTTTGCTGGCGCTTGGGGTACGCTTGCTGCAGGCATCTTTTTAGCGGGCAATATGTATGACCTTCACCAAATTAAAGTACAGTTAATCGGTATCGCGGCAGCGTTTGTTTGGGTATTTTTCTCAGCGCTGATGATGTATTGGTTGATTGAGAAGGTCATTGGTATGCGCGTGACTACATTGCACGAACAACGTGGTTTGGATATCACAGAACATGGCGAGATTGGGTATCCAGAATTTAGTCATGAGACTGCTTACTCGGCTGAGCAATTAAATAATTTGAAAAAAATATAGGTTGGGGAAAGATTACATGAATATCAATTACCAAAGACGGGCAATATTTACAGGGATGCGCCCGTTTTTAAGAGATGCAGATTTAAAGACGGCACTAGAGATTTGGCAAGATAAATATCTTGATAAACCAAAAACGGCATACACGCAATTTATATCGGAAAGCTGTGCTACTAAAGAGCTTAAGGGCAAAAGAAGTGCCATTCTTAACTCTATTTTTAATGCATTAACCTTACCAGAAAAAGAGTTGCTGCCAGACCCGTTTAACCAGCAAACAAACCAAATCGAAATTGCCTTTATTCAACAAGAAAATCACATTGAGGCCAACCTTGTGTTTGTGCATTTTATGCAAAGCTTATTGAGTCATTTAGGTGCAGAGCATGAATCAAAAGTTAGGCATTATTTGGTGGAGCATTGTGAAGGTAAGTTTAATTTGAATGTGCAGCAAATGCTGGCATTAAAAATGTGGCTGAATAATGTAAATGATAGTTTTGAAATATCTTTTAGCGCTGATGACAAAAGGGAACTCATCAATCTGGGGTATATTGCCATGTGCCAATATATCGGTCCAGTTAAAGCAGACCAAGTATTATCAATAAGCATTAAGCAGACCGAACCTTATGCACGAGAAAAAGGGGTTAATTTGCATGCCTTTTTATAAAACAGCAGTACAAATGTAATCGACTGCATGGATTAGTAGCATTAATTTAAAGTAAACTGTTGCGACGATGAAGTTCATACAGTTTACTTTTTTTTTAACAGTGATTTTATTTAGCGCTTGTACAAAGTCGCCGACAGAGCAGCAAATTCATTTTGCTATTGCACAAGCACCGCTTAATCTTGATCCGCGCTATGCATCTGATGCTGCTTCTGAGCGAGTGAACCGTTTGCTCTATCAGCGCTTAGTTGAGTTTGATGCGCATGCTAAACCTATCCCGAGCCTGGCGAATTGGAAAATCTTAAGTCTCACCCATTATCAGTTTTTGTTGCGAAAAGACATCCAGCCCTTTCATCACAACGTGGCATTAACAGCAGAGGATGTAAAAGCTACTTATGACAGCTTGATTGAGTTAACTGATTCTCCGCATGCGGCTGAATACGCCAATATCAAGCAGATAACAGTGCTGGATGCTTACACACTTGATGTGCAGTTAAAGGTAGCAGATACACATCTGCCAGAAAAAATGATTATCGGTATTTTGCCAGTAGAAGATATTGCGAAGGCACATGATTTCACGCATCAGCCTATTGGTAACGGTACATTTGCTTTCGAAAGTTGGGATAGGGCGCTTACACTTAAGCGTGTGAGTGATGGGCAACTAGTGACTTTTACTGAGGTAAAAGACCCGACCGTGCGAGTATTGAAGTTATTAAGAGGTGAGGCTGATTTATTACAAGGTGATTTGCCACCAGAGTTAGTTAAATATTTGCAAACAAAGCCAGAGGTGAATGTTGCCACTACACAAGGTACTAACTTTTCCTATTTGGGTTTGAATATGCAAGATCCCATACTCAGTAACCTAAAGGTCAGGCAAGCGATCGCACATGCGATTGATCGACAAGCGATTATCGATCAGGTGATGGTGAGCAGTTCACGCTTAGCAAGCGTCATCTTGCCACCCGAACACTATGCAGGAAATGCTTCACTAAAGCTCTATGAATATAACCCTGAATTAGCCAAGCAGCTGTTGCTGGAGGCAGGCGTTAGGCTACCATTAAAATTGGTCTATAAAACCAGCACAGATGCGCAGCGTGTACGTTTGGCGACAATTCTACAAGCACAAATGGCAGCAGCCGGCATTGATTTGGAGATCCGCAGCTTGGACTGGGGTACTTTTTTTGATGAAGTGAAAAAGGGACAATTTCAGCTATATGGCTTAACTTGGGTGGGCATCAAAACGCCTGAAATTTACATGAAGGTATT
>JBFIDU010000305.1:0-2413 GCA_041603755.1 Methylophilaceae bacterium | reverse complement strand
TGGCTTTGAAATTGATCACCATACGTCTGGTCGTGAGTGTTTGAAAGCCATGAACCAGAACCAGTATGATATAGCACTGATAGACTGGGAAGTCCCTGAGATGAGTGGTGTTGAGGTGCTTGAAAGTTTAAAGCTCAAAGGCACTTATCCGCCGGTCATTTTTTTAACAGGTCGTGACGCAGAGGAGGATGTTGTTGCTGTCATAGAGGCGGGTGCAGATGATTATATTGTTAAACCTGCAAACCCTAAAGTGCTTATTGCGCGTATCAATGCCTTGCACAGAAGGGCAAATAAAAACGTTACAGAACATGATTTGGTCAATTATGGCGACTTGATTGTTGATTTTGGTAAAAGAAAATTTACCCATAACGATACGTTGGTGAGGCTAACCGAGAAAGAATTAGATTTGGCATTATATTTCTTTAGTCAGGTAGGCGTATTGCTATCAAGAGCTCATTTGACAAAGGTGGTTTGGGGCACAACGCCTGACATTGATACAAGAACACTGGATGTACATGTCAGCCATTTGAGAACCAAACTCAAGCTGCTTCCCCAATATGGTTGGCGGCTAATTTCTGTGTATCATCAAGGCTACCGCTTAGAAAGACTGGATTAATCGTTCATGCTAAAACAGCAAATCAATCAATTTGATTTTAGAACACAATGCATGGATATTCTTATTGGGTTCATAATTGTTTTATTGCTGATATCGCCTAGCATATGGGCACAAGAGGTTATGTGGCGTTATAAAGTTAGGCCTGGTGATAATTTAATTACCTTGGGCAAAAGACATTTAATTAATCCAGATAACTGGAAAGTGATGCAAAGCATCAATCAGATTAAAAACCCTTACCGAATCCCAGTTGGCACAGTCTTACAAGTACCGATTACACTCGTCAAACAAATACCTACTAGCGCTGAAGTGATTCTTTCTTCTGGACAAGTGCTGATACAGAGGTCCGCTACTGATTTTGAACCCATTAATGCCGGCGACAAATTGGGTGCGGGCGCGAACATTATCACTAAAGAGAACAGTAAAGTGATTGTGCAATTTGCCGATCATTCTACCGTAGAGTTAGGATCAAACGCGTCAATGCAGCTAGATTCGATGAGCTTATACAGCGGTGGGGCAATGGTCGATACAAAAGTACGATTACAAAAAGGACAGCTTAAAACCTACGCTAATCCGAAGCATGAGCAAGGGAATAGCATGCAAGTTATTACGCCAAGTGCAATTGCCGCTGTTCGTGGTACGCAGTTTCGTGTTTCTGCCGAAGATAATGCAACGACACAAGAGACGCTTGAAGGCAAAGTTGGACTCGAAGCAGTTAATGAGGAAGTTATGGTTAATAAGGGCTTTGGTAGTAAGGCTGAACAGGGCAAGCCACCTAAGCCGCCAGTTAAATTGCTGCCAGCTGCAGATACCTCGCAAATGAAAGCCTTTTTTAATCAACTACCTGTTATTTTTGAGATGCCAAATTTAAATGGAGCAGTGGTTTGGGTAGGTGAAATAGCATCTGACAAGCAATTTAGCTCTATTATCACTGAGTCTGAATCTAGTGCACAACAATTGGATTTTGGGGACATCCCAGATGGGCAATATTTTTTGGCTTTACGTGCGCAAGATCAATTTGGTATTTCTGGTTATGACGCGCTACATTCCTTTACACTGAATGCAAAGCCTAACCAGCCATCAATGCTAGCGCCTGAATTAAACGCGATTATTAGAGATGTGCGACCTACTTTACAATGGGGGCAGGTTGATACAGCAGAAAAGTATAAGTTAGAAGTGGCGACTGATCAGGCGTTTAATCAAATTGTTGAACAGGAGATCGTTACTGGAAATCAGTATCAACTAGAAAAAACATTAAAGCCAGGTAGTTATTTTTGGCGCATATCTAGTATTGCCAAAGATGATAAAGGTTTAGCGGATTATGGTCCAGCCATTGAATTCAAAGCGTTTACATACAAACCTTTACCTGATAAACCAGATATTAGTCAATTCATCATCCAGTCTTTTAACAACCGTGTTCAAATTCAAACAGTCCCACCGCCAGATGGGTTAACATATGTCTTTATTTTAGACAATCCAGTTAATAATCAAAAAAATGTCTGGCAAGAAACTGGAACAGAACGCGTGTATCAATTCTTATTAAAAGAGTATGGCCCGCAAACGCTCACTATTCAATACCAAGATCAAACTGGTGCACTAGGTCCTGCAGCTATTTATGAGTTTTATGCTGAACCAGAATGGTAAGCAAAGCAGTTCAAGCCGATTGCCTTTAAATGACTTAGCCTCAGCGGCATTTATACTTTTGTTTTTAAGCTTAGCTTTGCATCTATCTGGACTATTGAGCCAGGTAGATGATTTAATCTATGATTTAGGACAACGGCTAAACATTTCTGCACCGCC
>JBFIDU010000304.1:0-2437 GCA_041603755.1 Methylophilaceae bacterium | reverse complement strand
GGACCAAAACCTCGAAATGTCTTACCCACGCAATCGCAATGTGTTTAAAAGTTTGATGTTCAAACGCACAGCGGAAGTGGATGCACAAGTAAAAAAAGTTGCAGAGGAAATAATGCTGACTGATTTCTTGGATATGCAAGCGGCATTATTGAGCCATGGTCAAAAGCAGTGGCTAGAGATTGGAATGTTACTGATGCAAGAGCCAGACCTGCTAATGCTTGATGAGCCTGTTGCTGGCATGAGTGCTAAAGAGAGAGATGAAACCGCTGTGCTGCTCAAGAAAATTGCCAATAATCGCTCTGTATTAGTCATTGAGCATGATATGGATTTTGTTGAAAAAATCGCTCACAAAGTAACGGTATTACACCAAGGGAAGATTCTTGCCGAAGGTCCAATGGATAAAGTGCAAGCCGATAAAAATGTGATTGAAGTATATCTTGGCCATTAACTTAAGATAGGAGAATAAAACATGATTGAAATTGAAGACCTACATGTTAGTTACGGCCAAAGCGAAGTAATTCATGGCCTAAATTTTAAAGCTGAAAAGAACGAAACACTCGCCATCATGGGCAGGAATGGTATGGGAAAAACGACCCTATTCAAGTCATTGATGGGCATTTTACCAAGTACAGCTGGTAAGGCCACTATTGATGGTGAAAGTGTGGATGGCGATGAAAGCTATATGCGCGTAAATAAAGGCCTAGCTTATGTACCACAAGGTAGAATGATTTTTCCTAATATGACTGTACAAGAGAATATTGAGACAGGTCTAGGTAAGTCTAAGACGCGTGAAATACCTGAAGATATTTATGCGCTATTCCCTGTGCTATTTGATATGCGTAAACGTAAAGGTGGTAACTTATCGGGTGGACAACAGCAACAGTTGGCGATTGCCCGTGCATTAGTCACAAACCCTAAAGTGTTATTGCTTGATGAGCCTACAGAGGGTATCCAGCCTTCTATTATCAAAGACATTGCTAAAATATTGAATCAGATTAAAAAAATGCGTGAAATTACCATCATCGTTTCTGAGCAAGTATTGAGCTTTACCATGGAAGTCGCAGATAGAATTATTGTGATCGATAAAGGTAATTTTATTCACGAAGACTTGCGTGACCAAGTGGATGCAGAAAAAATTAAAGGATATTTATCCGTTTAATGGCATTATATTGCCATGGATGATGAACGAACAAGATTGATTGCAGCGGCGGGCGAACCAGCGCTTAATAAACCCTTAGTTAAGCGCTGGGAAGCACGTTTAAATCTTGATTTTAAGTCATTAAAAGGTCGCAGCTATTTAGCGCGTAATTTGCATATTGGGCCGCTAGTGCTGCAAAAGACATTGCATCCAGAAGGCGATGCAGTTTGTCACGGTATTGTCATCCATCCTCCTGGCGGTGTGGCGGGCGGTGATCAACTAACGCTAGAGTCTCATCTGGACAAACACGCACATGCATTGCTGACTACCCCAGGGGCAGGCAAATGGTATAAAGCAAACGGCTTATTTGCGACACAACAATTACAGTTTAATATTAACGAGAATGCTTGTCTCGAATGGCTGCCACAAGAAAACATTCTGTTTGATGGTTCAAAAGTAGCTTTCCGAGCAGACGTAAATCTCGCCAAGAACGCATGCTTTGCTGCATGGGAAGTATTATGTTTTGGTCGACAAGCACAACAGGAGCGATGGGCATCGGGAGGAATGAAGCAAAGGCTGCATATCTTACGTGAAGGTAAAATGATATGGAATGAATGTGCTGCAATTCATCCATCGCATCTTGCGTTGGATTCGATTGTTGGCACGCACGGTCGTGTAGTCTCTGCTAGTTTTGTTGTTGCAGCAGGTGCAGTCCCAAACCATGTCTTAGAAGCATGCAGAGCAGTCAAGCCTATGCAAAAATTAGATGAAAATGCTAAATATGGTGTCACAGCAATGCCTGAAATATTTTCAGCACGTTATGTAGGGCAATCAACACAATGTGCGAAAGCCTATTTTGAAATGCTATGGCAGTGTTTGAGACCGTGGTATGCCAATCGAGAAATGTTACGGCCGAGAATTTGGAACACTTGAAATGACAGACAGAAAAATAAAGAGATGATGATATGGAATTAAGTCCCAGAGAAAAAGATAAATTACTTATATTTACTGCTGGCTTATTAGCAGAGCGGCGTAAAAACCGTGGATTAAAGCTCAATTATCCAGAGGCCATCGCCTATATTTCAGCTGCCATTTTAGAGGGTGCTCGTGACGGTCAAACGGTTGCTGAGTTGATGAGTTATGGCGCTACTTTATTAACTAGAGAGGATGTGATGGAGGGTGTAGCAGAGATGATTCCCGATATTCAAATTGAAGCCACATTTCCAGATGGGACGAAGTTAGTTACTGTCCATCACCCCATTCCATAAAAAGGATGATTACGTTGCCATACTACGTTGC
>JBFIDU010000303.1:0-2438 GCA_041603755.1 Methylophilaceae bacterium | reverse complement strand
TTTGATATACATTATTGATGTAGCTGAGATAGTTCCTCACCTAGTGTTTTGGCTCGTTTATAAGCTTTTTCGGCAGCAAGGATGATAGCCTCTTTAACCAAACTGCTTTGTAAGCTAATTAGTCCTTGTTCAGTCGTGCCACCTTTAGAGGTAACTTGCTCGCATAACGTGGCGACGGGTAGCTGGCTGGCATCTGCAAGCAAACCAGCTCCTTTAAATGTTGCGATACTTAATTGTTTCGCTTCCGCTTCACTTAAACCTAAGGTGATTGCTGCTGTTTGTAATGCTTCAATAAAGTAGAAAACATAAGCCGGACCGCTACCAGAAATAGCCGTAACTGCATCTAATTTGTCCTCACTATCTAACCATAAAGTAGTGCCTGCTGCCGACAAGATTTGATCAGCCATTGCTATTTGCGACTGCGTTACTTTGGGTAAAGCATATAAGCCAGTAACACCTGCCTGAATTTGTGCAGGCGTATTGGGCATTGCGCGAACAATGACATCATAATCATTAAGCCATTTACTTAAATCTTTAAGCAGCACACCAGCTGCAATTGAAATAATCAGTTGTTTAGAGAGTATGGCTGCTAGGTCTTTTGATACCGCTGGTAGTTGTTGTGGTTTGACTGCAATTACAATGACGTCGCTATGACTTAAATTATGCATTGAGCTTGATGTTACGACACCAAATTCTTTTTCTAATGCTTCTTGCTTTGACATGTCAGGTTCAATAACCGTGACATCAGTCATCATGAATTGCTGTGTTTTTAAGCCAGCGATGAGCGCCCTTGCCATGTTGCCACCACCGATAAATGCTAGTTTCATTACCTACTCTTTCATCATTTATTTGTTTGATTACGCTCACCAAATATTGCTGAGCCAATACGTACAATAGTAGCACCTTCTTCTATAGCTGCCACATAGTCACCTGACATACCAATCGATAAGGTGTCTAGATCAAAACCAGCATCCAATAACTGATTGAACGCTGCTTTAATCTCTCTAAACTGTTGATGTTGTAGCGCAATGTCTTCTGTAGGAGCAGGAATTGCCATTAGACCCCTAAGTTTAAGGTTCGGTAATTTGGTTACTTCGCTCGCTAACTCAATTAATGTTGGTATTTGCACACCACTTTTTGATGCTTCGTTGCTGCTATTGATTTGGATGCAGATATTCAATGGAGACTGTTGATTAGAACGCGCGCTTGAAAGGCGTCGGGCTATTTTTAACCGATCGACAGAGTGAACCCAGCTGAAATGTTGGGCAATTAGCTGTGTTTTATTACTTTGAATTGGGCCAATAAAATGCCATTCGATGTTGCAATCTTCCAACAGCGCTTGTTTTCCAATTGCTTCCTGCACATAATTCTCACCGAATGCTGATTGTCCAGCATTGTAAGCCTCTCTCAGCTTTTCTGCGCTTTGAGCTTTGCTGACAGCGAGTAGTAGAATGTCTTCTTGGCGGTTTGCTCGCTGTTTTGCCTCAAGAATATTTGCTCGAATAACTTGCAAGGAATCAGAAATTATGGTCATAATTCAATGATCTTAAAGAATATACTTTATGTAAAGTCTTAAGAATGTGATTATAACAGGAGTTAAAAGTGGATATTTCAGATTTACTCGCCTTTTCCGTCAAAAATAAAGCGTCGGATTTACACCTGTCAGCAGGATTGCCGCCAATGATTAGAGTACATGGGGATGTGCGTAAAATCAATGTCCCATCGATGGATCACACGCAAGTACATGATATGGTTTACGACATCATGAATGACGGTCAACGTAAAGTCTATGAAGAGACGTTAGAGTGTGACTTTTCTTTTGAAATTCCTAATCTTGCAAGGTTTAGGGTTAATGCATTTAATCATAACCGTGGTGCGGGTGCAGTATTTCGGACGATTCCTTCCAAAATTCTTACATTAGAAGAGCTTAACTGCCCACCAATCTTTAAAGAAATTGCTGATACGCCAAGAGGAATTGTTTTGGTAACAGGACCAACTGGTTCTGGTAAATCGACAACATTGGCAGCCATGATTGATTACATCAATGAAAACGAAATGGGTCATATTCTTACAGTAGAAGATCCAATCGAATTTGTGCATCAATCTAAAAAATGTTTGATCAATCAACGTGAAGTTGGGCCGCACACATTATCTTTCCAAAATGCTTTACGCTCAGCTTTGCGTGAAGATCCAGATGTCATTCTTGTTGGTGAGATGCGTGACTTGGAGACTATTCGTTTAGCGCTTAGTGCCGCGGAAACAGGGCATTTGGTTTTTGGCACCTTGCATACAAGCTCTGCAGCTAAAACAGTAGACCGTATCGTTGATGTGTTCCCCGCCGCAGAAAAAGAAATGGTGCGTTCTATGTTGTCTGAATCTTTACGCTCTGTCATTTCTCAAACGCTATGTAAAACCAAGGACGAACAGGGTAGGGTGGC
>JBFIDU010000302.1:0-2447 GCA_041603755.1 Methylophilaceae bacterium | reverse complement strand
GTGTCTGCCAAAGTGAATATGCAGGCGCGCACAGCAACCATGCGTAACCACTCTGCAACTCACTTGATGCATAAAGCCTTACGTGAAGTGTTGGGAAGCCATGTACAACAAAAAGGCAGCTTGGTCGACACTGAAAAAACACGTTTTGACTTCCTGCATAATGCCCCAATGACTAACGAAGAAATTCGTGAAGTTGAACGCATCGTTAATGCAGAGATCTTTGCCAATATTGAGACGCAAGCACGCGTGATGAATATTGATGCTGCAAAAGAAACAGGCGCCATGATGCTGTTTGGTGAAAAATATGGCGATGAAGTGCGCGTTTTAAATATTGGCTCTTCTTGTGAGCTATGTGGTGGCACCCATGTAAAACGTACTGGTGATATTGGCTTATTCAGCATCGTGGCTGAAGGCGGTGTGGCAGCTGGTGTTCGCCGTGTGGAGGCTGTCACAGCAAACAATGCCCTGCGCTACATGCAAGAGATGGAAGCAACCTTAGGTGGGGTTGCTGGGACGCTAAAAGTATTACCAACTGAAGTACCTAGTCGCGTAACTGGTCTGATGGAGCAAATCAAAAAGCTTGAGCGCGAGTTAAATACGGCTAAAGCGAAACTTGCTTCATCACAAGGCGATGATCTAGCGACACAAGCAACCGAAGTTGCAGGCATTAAAGTATTGGCTGCTACACTTGAGGGTGCAGATGCTAACACTTTGCGCGAAACAATGGACAAACTAAAAGATAAACTCAAGTCTGCCGCTATCGTCCTAGCTTCGGTGAATGGTGACAAAGTCAGCATTGCCGCTGGCATTACTAAAGACCTTGTTTCAAAAATGAAAGCTGGCGAACTTGTAAACCACGTAGCATCGCAAGTTGGTGGTAAGGGAGGTGGCAAGCCGGATATGGCCATGGCTGGTGGTACAGATGCAAGCCAACTACCCACAGCACTGCAAAGTGTTGAAGGCTGGGTAAAACAACAACTTAAACATTAACTTTATAACACAATAAATTATGGCATTAATTGTACAAAAATATGGCGGGACGTCAGTAGCTAACTCAGAACGCATCCAAAACTTGGCAAAAAGAGTAGCTCGCTTTAAAGAGCAAGGGCACCAAATTGTGGTGGTTGTCTCAGCTATGTCTGGAGAAACAAATCGTCTGATTGCGCTCGCAAATGAAATATCAGCCAAACCTAACCCAAGAGAGTTAGATGTCATTGTATCAACTGGCGAACAAGTCACGATTGGCATGACCGCACTTGCACTACAAGAGATAGGCTTGAAAGCAAGGAGTTATACAGGCTCCCAAGTCAGAATATTGACGGATGAATCACACGGAAAAGCACGCATCATTAACATCGACGGTCATAATATGTTAAAAGACCTAGAAAATGGTTATGTTGTAGTTGTCGCTGGTTTCCAAGGTTGTGATGCTAACGGCAATATTACAACACTTGGTCGAGGCGGTTCAGACACGACTGGTGTTGCATTAGCAGCAGCACTCAAGGCTGATGAATGCCAAATCTATACAGACGTAGATGGTGTTTACACGACCGACCCTCGTATTGTGCCAGAGGCAAGACGTTTAGAAAAAATAACCTTCGAAGAGATGCTTGAGTTAGCTTCTCAAGGCAGTAAAGTTTTGCAAACAAGATCAGTAGAGTTTGCAGGTAAATATCGGGTTAAATTACGCGTGCTATCCAGTTTCGAAGAAGATGGCAAGGGCACCTTAATTACATTTGAAGAAGACAGCAAGGATGACAATATGGAAGAACCCCTCATTTCTGGTATCGCATTTAATCGTGATGAAGCCAAAATCACCATTTCAGGTGTGCCAGATAGACCTGGCATTGCCTATCAAATTTTAGGCCCTATCGCCGACGCTAATATTGATGTGGATATTATCATCCAGAACCAAGGTGCTGATGGCTCAACTGATTTTACCTTTACTGTACACAAGAATGAAATGCATAAAGCATTGGATATTCTAGAAAATACCGTGCAACCAACTATCAATGCGCGCGAGATAAAAGGTGATGACCATATTGCTAAAGTCGCGATTGTCGGTGTTGGGATGCGCTCACATGTTGGCGTTGCAAGCCAAATGTTCCGTACTTTATCTGAAGAAGGCATTAACATACAGATGATTTCTACCAGTGAAATCAAAGTAGCGGTCGTGATAGAAGAGAAATACATGGAATTAGCGGTACGAGTTTTACATAAAGCTTTTGAACTAGATGAGGCATAAGATAAAGACAAACGATTTGTCTTTTTCATTGATTTTAATGCTGATTTCGCGTAATATCGCGGCCTTATCGTTAGGATAAAAAGTTTCAAAACGGAGAGCTGGCCGAGTGGTCGAAGGCACTTCCCTGCTAAGGAAGCATACGGGGTAAACCTGTATCGAGGGTTCGAATCCCTCGCTCTCCGCCAAATAAGAAAGCACCCTC
>JBFIDU010000301.1:0-2459 GCA_041603755.1 Methylophilaceae bacterium | reverse complement strand
TTAACGACAACTAATGGTTCATCATTTACCATGACGACATTACCTGTACGAAGTTCTTGTGCTGTTTTCATAATATTGATTTAAAGTGAGTAAAAATTAACAAACGCGGATTATACGCTACTTTGCTAAATTCGCACAAAAATCAACAAGTTTACCTGCTAAATCTTTTTGTTTTATCAGCGAGTTAGACTGTTGTTGGGTCAGATGTGCAATTGCAGGTAAGTTGATTAAATATTCACGCCATGTCATAGCTTGAAATTGCTCTGTAGACCAGAGCTCGTGTAGGCGTGAAATATTCTTCATAAACTCAGGTTGACCATAAAATCGATCAAGAAATGCGTTTAACTTTAACAGATGTGCGTTATCGGTTTGCCAGTATGGCTGCCAAATAAATGGCTTGCCTGCCCATACTGCCCGAATCCAACTGTCTTCACCCCGCACAAAGTTAATATCACACGCCCAGAGTAGCTTGTCATAATCCGTCCTGTTTAGAAATGGTAATAGGTGTAATGTCAACGCACCTTCTGTAATTGCGTCTCCTACTTGCAGTCCTTCTTGCCCAAGTAATGAAGCTGACTTAACATAGCTTATAGGCATAAAAACACTGACTGCTCGATCTGTTTTAGCTAACGTTTGTAAAAATTGTTCTACAGGTGCATTTTCGTAACAAAACAGTGAAATTTTTAAGCTTTGCTGCTGACGATCTATAAATAATGATTGCCAAAAATTATCAATTTCCTGCTCAGATTGCTGGAAAGCATCCCGCTTGCTGATTAATGTCTGCTCTCTTAAAAGGCCACCCGTATTACTCGAGAATCCAGGAAAATAAAAATGTCTTAATCTGTTCGTTTTCTGGTATTGACTATTCAGACCATGAAACTCAGGCACCCAGTCTTCGGCTGATAAATAATCAACATTAACCCAAGCTGTTTTGTCATCCATATGTGTTAGGTATGCTTCTGGCAACTCACAAGAGAATGTCTCAATAACGACATCGGCAGTCGTGTCAAAAATTGTATCTTCATCCCAGCGAACTATTGATACACCTTCATATGTTTGTTCAGCACAATTACTGATACCAACAAGTATTTTGGACGCAATCTCCAGATGAGTAACAAACAACCTAACTTGTAAACCATGCTCTGCATGTAGCTGCTTAGCTAGACGCCAACAAACGCCAATATCACCGAAGTTATCTACAATTTTGCAGAAAATATCCCATTTTTTTTGATTATTCATGCAGTGTCCGTTATTTTGCTATGTTCTGTCAGACTATCGCGTTTGTTTATGCAAAGGTAACATCGGCAATCAATTTAGGAAAGAGAAATGGCCGATTATCGTCAAAGCCCAAAATACTGATATGATCTTATTGGAACTAATTTTAGTTTGCATGTCCAAATTTTGTCGAAACATTGAAGTCGAATTTATTTACGCATGATAGATAATACAGAAAATTTAACTGAAATAATCTGTGACTGCACTGGTACAACGCGAAAAAAAATCAAAGAACTATACCAGCAAGGTTATGATTTCGATGCAATATCGCGTAAAACTGGCGTTAATACAGGTTGTGGAGGCTGTGAGTGGGAAATAGAATCCTATTTAGAAACACTACAGGAAGACGCAGCAACTACGCCGCCTGCTAATAATATATAAACATTCTATCGATTGCTTAGCCATAAGCTGGCATAAGGTTTTAATTCAAGAACCTGTTGCAGATCATCATACCGCTCTCCAGAAATTAAATCAGACCATTGGTCTGTACCAATTAAATTAATATCAATGAGTGGAATAGTTTGTGGTTTATTACTAATATTATTAATGCAAAAAATTGATTGTTGTCTATCAATACTTTGACGCCAAAAGGCAAAGATTTCCGTTCCAAAATGTAATGTAAATTGCGTCGCATTTGGGTGAAATGCTGATTGTACTTTCCTAATTTTAATACGCTCTAACAAGACTGAAAAAACCTGATGATGATGACTTAGCTTGTTATTTAATGCTTCATTCAATACTGCCATATTCCACTTAGAACGATTGATTGAGCGATTGTTACCTGTGTGTTCCACGCGAGAATAATCATTCTCGGTAGCAAGTAAGCTATGAATATAAAACGCTGGGACACCTTCTAATGCCAGCATAATAGTATGTGCACATATATAGCGCTCAATTTGGTAAGCATCTTCGCCGTCCAAATTACCCTTCATTGCATCAAATAGGCTTATATTGATCTCATATGGCTTATCATCCCCCTCTTGTGTTCGCCGATAGCTAACTTTAGCGCCGAATCTCTGCATCGTTTCAACCATGCATGCTTTTTCATCTTCATTTAACAATCCATCGAGCGGTCTTAGTCCCACACCGTCATGTGAGGCAATAAAATTAAAATATGTTGTGCCATTTTGCGCCGGCGGCATACTCATTAGCCATGATTTTAAGTGTCGACAGTTTCCAGTAAT
>JBFIDU010000300.1:0-2460 GCA_041603755.1 Methylophilaceae bacterium | reverse complement strand
GCCACTGCCAATATCAACCAGTAGTTTTGCTTTGCCATGATGCCAAATTAAATAGCTAGTAGAAGCGCGTTTGTCACTCAACTCTGGTCCGCCAGAGCCAAGCACTTGCAGCCAAACGCCATTTTGTCCACAGTTCGCGCTTACGCTGCTAAAGTGGCAGGTAAAAAATATTAGTAAAATAATGAGCCGTTTCATTGCTTGATAGTCTATATTGTTTGCTAGCTAAGTAAAATATACTAAGCATCAAAATAGTCGGTAAGCACTTTATTGTATTCATCCGGTCTTATAAACCACAATTAAGAAAATTCAGTCCATGGAGCAAGAAATTAGAACAGACCATCAAGAGAATCCGCAATCTAAACGTGTAGCTTCATTAAAAGATTTATGGCCATTTTTAAAGCCTTACCACTTACAAATGTTTGTTGCATTTGTCCTGTTAACGCTTGCTTCGGCGGCGTTACTACTAGTGCCGTTAGCGTTTCGTGATTTGATTGATGTGGGTTTTGGCCAAAGTGATGGTGCAGCGCCAACGGTTAATATCGATACTAAGTTTGGTGTTTTGTTTGCATTAGCCGCATTTTGGGCGCTGATGGTCGCTTCTCGCTATTACATGGTTTCCTGGATAGGTGAGCGTGTAACAGTCGATTTGCGTAGTGCCGTCTACGCAAGTGTTCTGAGGCAATCACCACAGTTTTTTGAAACCTTACAAACAGGAGAGGTACTCTCTCGTTTAACAGGTGACACCACATTGATACAAACAGTTGTCGGTAGCTCAGCTTCAATGGGATTGCGTAGCCTCTTTCAATTTGTTGGCGGCATGGTGATGCTGGCAGTGACCAGTTTTTACCTGTTTTCAATCAATATTGGACTCATGATCTGTTTGATTTTCCCCATCATGCTCATTGGACGCTCGGTTAAAAAGCTCTCACGTGAATCACAAGACCGCATAGCGGACAGCTCTGCAATGGCAGGTGAGATTTTGAATGCAATGCCGACGGTGCAATCTTACACGCAAGAAACACGCGAAACTAATCGCTTTGCGCATAGTGCCCAATTGAGTTTTTTAACTGCTATCAGGCGTGTCAAGGTTAGAGCACTATTGACTGCAGTGATTATTACCGCTGTGATGGGCACAATTATTTTTGTGCTTTGGTTAGGGGCACGTCAGGTGAGTGCTGGTGAGATGACGGGTGGGGAGCTGGCCTCGTTTGTTTTGTATGCGGCCATGGTAGCAGGCAGTGTGAGTACGATGGCACAGGTCTGGGGTGATATTATGCGTGCTGCTGGTGCTACTGAACGGTTGCTAGAGTTATTGCACACAGAAACAGTGATAAGTGACACAGCAAATCCATTACCATTAGTGAATGCCACTTCAGCAGAGATAGACTTTAACCAAGTTACATTTCGCTACCCATCACGTCCACTAACGCCTGCACTTAATAACGTAAGCCTACACATTGACGCAGGTGAAACGGTGGCCTTGGTCGGGCCGTCTGGGGCAGGTAAAACGACTATATTCCAGCTACTGTTACGCTTCTATGATGCGCAAGCAGGTAGTATTGCAATCAACGGTCAAAATATCACTGATATCAAGCTGCATGATTTGCGCCGCCTGATTGCTATCGTGCCACAGGATCCTGTGATATTTTCTGCTAATGTGTTTGAAAACATTCGCTACGGCAAACCCGACGCAACTGATGAAGACGTCATTGCTGCAGCAAATGCCGCACAAGTAGCGCAGTTCGTAACGCAACTACCAGATGGTTATAATACCTTTTTGGGTGAGCGTGGCACGCGTTTGTCAGGTGGTCAAAAGCAACGTATCGCCATTGCTCGTGCTATGCTAAAAGATGCACCAATTCTTTTATTAGACGAGGCTACCAGTGCATTAGATGCTGAATCTGAGATACTGGTACAACAAGGCTTGAATGCCGCTATGGAAGGGCGTACTACATTGATTATTGCGCATCGATTAGCAACGGTGCAAAAAGCCGACAAAATTGTAGTGATGGAGAACGGTCAAGTAGTAGAGATCGGGGATGCTGCACAGCTGCGCAAAAAAGGTGGATTGTATGCTAGATTGGCAAAATTGCAGTTTGAGAATTAAGGATGTTTGCGTTGTTGTATTAAGGCCTGTAAATTATCTCGCGTTTCGGGCGCTAATTTTATGTTTGTATACGGAATAAATGATAGCCAACGTTAGACACATACTGGCTGGAATGATTAATGCATAAAACGAAAATGCAACAAATAAAAAGAAGCCCAGTGTTCCGCCTAAAATAAAACCAAGGATGATAATTAAGAACAACAGCGCTTTTCTTTTATCAAATGGGACCCCTCTGAGCTTGGCTCCCAGCATAATACCTAGATCAGTAAATATGCCTGTCACATGCGTTGTGCGAATAATAGCGCCACTGAAGGTAGTCGCAAGCGCATTTTGAAGGCCACAAGCAGCCGAGG
>JBFIDU010000299.1:0-2469 GCA_041603755.1 Methylophilaceae bacterium | reverse complement strand
TTTTATGAATCTTGCCATTTTCACCATAACCAAAAAATGTTGTGGCATATTCACCTTTACCATCAATACCTACAATGGCTGTTTTTTCTTTAAAACCACTCAAATGATATGCACTGGAAGCATGCGCTAAATGATGCTCTACTGGAACAAATTTGGCGTAATTTAAGCCAAGCTCTTTCATTAACGCCAGCGATTTATCACGATTACGGCGATAACGTCGGTTACCATTAAAAATAGCATCTAATGCACGATCTGGCGCATACCAGTGACGTTTAGCATAATGCCATCTTGCATTGGTGCTTAATGGAATCTCTGCATAGGGGAAAGCGACGATATCGACATCTTCTGGCTTAACACCAGCTTGCTTAAGGCAAAACTTTGCAGCCTCGTAAGGAAATTTTCCTTTAGCATGTTTATCCCGAATAAATCGCTCTTCTTCAGCTGCTGCAATAATTTTCCCATCGACCAAAATAGCAGCAGATGCATCATGACTCAGCGCCCCAGACAAACCTAATACAATCATTTAATTAAACTCTATTGTGATTATTTGAATATTTCTGCCGCAAGCAAGGGTGCGTGATCGGCATAAACAACTTTAAAAACTTTAACAAACGCATTATACAGCGAAGGCTCATCTTTCCAATTTTGCATAAAGCGCTTAATGTCTTTCGCATGCATTTTTGCTGCATATTTAGTCATTTTATATTGCTTCATGCTATCCAAATCAATCAATAATGGCTCGCCATCTGAAAGCACTTTTATATTACTTGCTTTCGTATCACCATGAGAAATTTGGAGTAAATACAGGCGGTAAAATAATTCTACTAATGCTTTTATCACTTTGGCACGCATCGTCTTATCTGACATCTGTTTAAAAAACATTGATGCATCAGGCGCATCGACAAATTCCGTCAAAAAATAAGCGCGTCGCCTTAAGGCAAACCATCGCTCTTCTATCAGCGCAACAGGGCTAGCTGTTTGGATACCAAGCAACTCCAAGCGGTGCGCATTAGCCCAGGAAATTGATGCACGGGTTTGTCTACAGGCCCTGCTTAAGCCATGCCAAAAACTTTTGATATTGTAGCGTTTAATCACTAATTGGCGTTTTCCAACTTTCGCAAGGGCTACAGTGCATGTATTACCATCTTTAATCAAGTTTTCTGTAGTCAAATAATCATCGAGTTGTTTTACCGTTAACGGTAGTAAGTGAGATGGATATTTACTACGAACTGCCGTAAATAATTGCCCCCCTTTGGTGACATTTACATCAGAACACTGCCTGAATACTTTTTTTGCATAGGCTGCCAATGCTTTTCTTCTAGCATGTGCGATTTGTTTATTGATTGCTGTAGTATCTGGGGACGCATCCCATAATCTTGCATCTGAATACGCCTTTAGTAAAGTAGGCAAGTGCTGATTAAGCATCAACACATCAAGCTTTGACAGTAGACAGCTTAAGTTATGCAAAGCTTGATGTTTGGATAAACGGTCAAAACGCTTAATGCCATCACCATCAATCGTATAAATCACATGATCAGTCACCAAAAAGTTTTTTAGATACATATCAGTCTGTATCAATTTCGCGTTGTGGTGGGCTGCAAGTGTTTCAACTAGCCTGATAGCCAAGCGAATCTGATCTGTATCATTTAACTGCTCCCATTTAGCTTCTGCATTATCAACTTCGACAATCGCTTCATAAATGACAGCATATGCATCTAGCTCTTTAACCCCGCCATGATAGCGAATCGTTGGTGTAATAATATTCGCTTCTTGTAAAGCGCGAATTCCAGTCATATCCCTTAATGCATAATCATTTGCGCGATTACCATAAAACATTTTGACGAAGACAGGCTCCCCTTGCCAAATTGCACGAAACACACAACGCCTTGATGGTATAGATCTTACAATCTGAATATCAGCCAAGGCATGCTCACCAACAAGCAAAGTAGATGAACTTAAACCAAAACTTGCTAATAGATTTGCGTGATGATTAACTGTCATATGAAACTATGGTCTTGTTGAACGACGCAAAATCAGCTGGCATAGAAGCTTCAAAGCCATGGTAAGTCGTTTTGACTGCATATAACTTAAGAAAAAACGTAACCGTTGGCTACTGCTCCAGTACTCAGCATGACGATTCAATGCTGAAAGATCAAAATAGGCACGATAGAGAAAAAACAAACTGAAACGAGACTTTTCCAAATCAATGAATGCGACTTCAGGTGCTGTCTCTGCATTTTTAACAAATATATGTTTCGGATAAAGCGCCCTATGCACTAATCCAGCTTGATGGAAAGCGCGTACCGTTTCAGCTACAGATTCAAGCAAGACTATTTTTTGCAAGTGCGTAATAGGCTTATCTTCATGCCACCGTTTTGTAACAATATCCAGTGGCTCAAAGCCAACCAGTGCTTCTGTTGCCAAGATTGCACATGTGTCCTTTTTTATCTCTTCTTCGGCATAAAAAAC
>JBFIDU010000298.1:0-2485 GCA_041603755.1 Methylophilaceae bacterium | reverse complement strand
TTAATCAATTCACCGGAGTTGGCATTAAACTTGAGTTCCCATACTTGACCATTCTCATCCAGTATCTCAACTTCGTAAACGTAAATACCATTTTTTCGTTCTAGTTCAATCTCTAAAAAGTCACCAGATTTAATTGATTTTGCGGAAGCAATGATTTTCTCTAAAGACAGAATCTCACCAGATTCAGATAATGCTCTTGCCTTAGCTAAGCTTTCTTCGGCGTGACTCGATTGATTAACCAGCAGTAAAAATGACAGAAAAAAACTAGCGGATACAGATATAACAACTATCCGATTAAGCTTGAAAGGCATGATAGATAATAAATTCATTAACGTATTTTTAGCTGTTTGTAGTGTATCCCAGCATTTGAATTGAGTCTCAAATATTAATACAGATAGCTTAATTCAAGCTTAATATTGTATTTATTTTGGTCATGATTAAAAATAACACGCTCGCTACCAGTATGTCTCACTTGAAATATGCCCAGGTGAGAATCGTCTGTGCTTTCTTAGGCCACGCTCAATTAATATGTTGGTAGTATCTTTTAACATTTGTGGGTTACCGCATAGCATAATCTGACTATCATTGGCGTTGATACTTCTTCCAGCTCGCTCTTCTAGCCTTCCATCTTTAATCGCTTGAGGTATGCGGCCTGATAAGGCACTGACGGTAATTTCACGGCTGACAAACGGGATATATAACAACTGATTAGGGTGTTCGGCAATCAATCTTAAAATTAAATCCTGATAGGTCAGTTCAGATAGCGTTCTCACCGCCCAAACCAGAATAACTTTTTCATACCGCTGCCACGGTTTAGCGGTTGCAAGCATCGAAAGAAAAGGCCCAATTCCAGTGCCTGTTGCCATGAGCCATAGCTCTTTTGCGATAGGGGTTTCATCAAGAATTAAGAAGCCATGTGCTTTGGGAGCAACCAGAATAGAATCTTCTGGTTTGAGTTTTACTAAATGAGGGGTTAATTTGCCATTTGGCACTTTAATGTAATAAAAGGCTAGCGGCGTTTCATTTGGTGCATTGACAAGCGAATAGGGATGACCGATAACCTCTTCATTAATGGTTAAACCTATCTTAACGAATTGGCCAGCTTCAAAAGGCTCAATCGCGGCGTCAACATAAAGGGTATGTAAAGATTCGCTCCAATGCTGATGCCCAACAACTTTTCCTGTAGTCCAAGCAGCCAATTACTTATCCTTATCTTTTGTAAACGTTATTCCTCATCTTGATCAGGGGAGTGAGATTGCACATGCAAATATACCGATTGTGCAATAGCACCTATTTCTGCATTCGCAGCATTAACAGTATCGTCGCTGTATTGGTTTTTATTTCTCAGCGCAGGATTACTTTCAACTTCCTTTAAAAACTGATTGTAAGCCTCGCCACTACCCATGAATGTATCTGCGAGGTATTGATTCTGATTTGACAGCCTTTCATTGTTAAAGTTGATAGCAAACTCTTTATTGTTAACAGTTGCATTAAACATAATCTCGAATTTACTCGGTACTGTATTGGTATCGTTCATTGGAACATCATAATCCATGCCAGTTATTATTACGTTCGTACCATTAATTGATACCAGTCTTCCGTTATTTTTCAATATGTTTTCCTAGTCTTAGTTGTCATAGTAACGAATAGCGATCATTTTAAACGCATTGTTGACGAGATTTAATGCTTATATCGCTTATCAATTATCTTAAAATTACAAGACACTGAGTGCGCAGCTGTAGTTCATCGACGTGAAGTTAATCGTAAATATTGCTTTGCAAAAATCGGTGGAATTTGTAATCGCTTTGTCGTATTTGTCGTAATAATCTTAATTCATTAAGCAATGTCGTTTTAGACTGCTTAATCAAGTAAAGAAAAATTGCTTTGTACCCCAAGAAACAGTATATGGTTCATTACATTGTTGTCACTACTTGGCACATTAATGATTTGGTTTTGATAACCAAATTCATAAGCTAAACTTTGGTTCATTCGGTAATTGAGCCCTATAAAAAAGCGGTTTTGATCAAAGCCAGATTGTGGACCATTGTCTGCATCATTCATGTTTATAAAAACTTCTTCATTAATTGCCAAGGATAGATTTGGATGCCATGTAGGAAGTGCATGAACGTAACGTCCGAAATAACGTAGCCTGTAAGCAGTCTCATCAACGCTTTCGATAAAGCGCTGCTCAAACCGAAGTCTATGTGCTAATGAGTTGTTCTGCAAAGGCTGATTAATAAATAGTTCTTGAAATGAGCGGTGCTCAACATTTTTAGGATCATACGTTGGAATATAAGCATAACCCTGATACAAACCAATATTTGGTGAAATTTGATAGCCGATAGCACCTCTTAATAGTAGTGTATCAAACGCATTATTCTTGCCGCCTGAAGTATCGTTCATCGTATATCGTGGTTGAATATCGATAAAACTGTTGACTGACTCTGTTAGTTTAATCCGACTTAAAGACATCAACCAAGTGCTA
>JBFIDU010000297.1:0-2499 GCA_041603755.1 Methylophilaceae bacterium | reverse complement strand
GAAGAAAGACCTGCTGCTGGCGCAGCAATTAATGTTGTAAAAAAACAAGTTGAAGCAGCATTAAATGCTAGGCGTGATGCACTTTTAGATGCTGCGCAAGCTGCACAGCTAGCCAGCGAATCCCTTGATGTTACGCTACCTGCACGAGCACAGGGGCAAGGTGGATTACATCCTGTGTCGTTGACTTTGCGGCGTATAGAGCAACTGTTCCACTCAATTGGATTTGATGTGGCAACAGGACCAGAGATTGAAACTGACTTTTATAACTTTACTGCGCTTAATATTCCTGAAAATCATCCAGCACGTGCGATGCATGATACTTTTTATGTTGACGATGCACATGTGCTTAGAACACATACGTCACCAGTTCAAGTGCATTACATGGAGAATGCGCTAAAAGAAAACAAAACACCACCATTTAAAATTATTGCGCCTGGACGCGTCTATCGCGTCGACTCAGATGCAACACACTCTCCGATGTTTCATCAGGTAGAAGGATTATGGGTTGATCAGGCCATCAGTTTTGCCAATTTAAAAGGTGTCGTGCAGGATTTCCTGCAAAAATTTTTTGAGCGTGACGATATTAAAGTGCGCTTCCGCCCATCATTCTTTCCATTTACAGAGCCCTCAGCAGAAATGGACATGAGTTGGAATGATGGTTGGTTGGAAATTGGTGGGTGTGGCATGGTGCACCCTGAGGTGTTCAGACATGTGAATGTTGATAGTGAGCAGTATCAGGGATTTGCTTTTGGTCTTGGCGTTGAACGCCTAGCGATGCTACGTTATGGCGTCAATGATTTACGACATTTCTTTAACAATGATTTGCGCTTCTTAAGCCAATTTTCTAAATAAATTTAACGATTAAGAATCTATTATGCAATTTTCTGAATATTGGTTACGTCAATTTGTTAATCCGTCATTGGATGCAGATGCGCTTGGTCATGCTTTAACAATGGCGGGCTTGGAAGTTGAAGAACAGACTTTTGTAGCGCAGCCATTTAATAATGTTGTTGTTGGTGAAATTATTTCAGCGGAGAAACATCCAGATGCTGATCGACTTCAGTTGTGTCAAGTGGATGTGGGGGAGGCAGAGCCACTGCAAATTGTATGCGGTGCGCCTAATGCACGAGTTGGATTAAAAGCGCCTTGTGCCAAAGTTGGCGCTAACCTGACGGATTTTAAGATAAAAGAAGCGAAAGTACGTGGTGTTAAATCATTTGGTATGATGTGTTCAGCCAAAGAGCTGGGCCTAGAAGAAGAAGCAGATGGCTTGTTAGAGTTTCCGTCAGATGCAGTCGTTGGGCAGGATGTGCGTGAATATTTAGATCTAGATGACACACTTTATACGATTAAACTTACGCCAAATCGGGCAGATTGTTTAAGTATTTTAGGTATTGCGCGCGATGTGATGGCAATTACTGGTGCGCCAATGGTTTTACCTCAAGTAATTGCGGTCAATATCACCACGGAACAATCACATCTAGTAGATGTAATCGAACAAGAAGCTTGTCCGAGTTATTATGGGCGAGTCATTACAGGCGTTAATGCAAACGCAATTACGCCTGATTGGATGATAAGAGCCATTGAACGTAGCGGTTTACGCAGTATTAGTGCCATTGTCGATATCACCAATTATGTTTTACTTGAGCTAGGCCAACCGCTGCATGCTTTTGATTTAGATAAACTAAACGGTAATATTAGTGTTCGGTTTGCTAAAAAGAATGAGCAAATCCAACTCTTAAACGACACCGAGGCTAAATTAGCTGAGGATGATCTAGTGATTGCCGATGACTCAGGCCCTATTGCGCTAGCGGGTATTATGGGTGGAGAACCAACATCGGTTAATCATCAAACGACAAATATATTTTTAGAATCTGCTTTTTTTACACCTGAAGTGATGGCAGGTAAAGCTAGAAGATTGGGTTTGAGTACCGATTCATCTTACCGCTTTGAGCGTGGTGTTGATTATGGAAACACCAAACAGGCAATGGAACGTGCAACGGCCCTTATTTTGGAAATATGTGGCGGTCATGCAGGATCAATCACCGAAAAAGTTGGACGCTTGCCCGAACGTAAAAAAGTGAAGCTAAGATATGCGCGAATAGCATCTGTGCTTGGTATCCAATTGTCGAAAGACGATGTCGCCAACATACTGAAGCAACTTGGTTTCTCGTTTGATGAAACAGAAGATGGATTTGTTGTTCAGGCACCGTCTTATCGCTTTGATATTGAGCAAGAAGCTGACTTGATAGAAGAAGTTGCACGGTTACATGGATATGACAAAATTCCAGCAATTGCACCAGTCGCAAATGTAACAATGCTACCATTGCCAGAAGCCAAGCGTAGCTTGAATTGGTTAAAAGATAGTTTGCTATCAAAAGGTTATCAAGAAGTTGTTACTTATAGCTTTGTGGAAGAAAGTTGGGAGCGTACGCTATCGGACAACCAAAATCCAATCATGCTCAAGAATCCAATTGCCAGCAACTTAAGTGTCATGCG
>JBFIDU010000296.1:0-2512 GCA_041603755.1 Methylophilaceae bacterium | reverse complement strand
GACTTACTTTCCAGCACTGTTAATTGCGCTCGTATCCTGTCAACTTCGTTTTCTAATGCCTTTAATCTGGCTTCTCTGTCGCCTTTGGTAAACAAACCGATAAAACCAGCTAAGCTGCCTATAATGACAGCACAACCCAACACAATTCCGATTAAAATTTCCATAGATAACCCCTTATTCTTATATTATTTTATGTCGCATTCTCGAAGAGCCGTCGAGTTGCAAAAACCTTTTTATCAAACCTTACGTCGTTAAATTCGATTAACCGCTTAACGGCAAAGTCATACATCAGAGGATGAAACAGCTTGAGTTCCTGCAAAAAAGGTAAGTATTCACTTTTAATGAGTCCCATCTGATTAAGCTGTCGTGTATTAATCAATGGCATAATCGCAGGTAACGGGTAATCAGATCCATTAATTAACCGGCTATGCCAGTCCGTTCGCTCCAAAATAGGCTTAATCGCCCATGCATGGTTTACCAACGTTAATGCAGAAATCTCCCCAAAGACCAAGGACTGGTAATCTGGAGTGTCCATTAGTCTTGCAAATAAATCCAGACTGTTAATACGCTTGTTGCCATGATCTAAATCCTCATCTGTTCCATCACTGGCACAATGGGCCATGATGACGCGAACACCTTGGTCAAGTGCTCGTCTTAATCTAAGAGGGTTACCATGATTTTGATTGCCACCCTGTACCGCGCTTTCACGACCTGTATGCGCAATAATCGGCATATTTAAATCAGCTGCTTTTCGATAAAAAGCATCACACTTCGGAGAGGCTGGGTCAATGCCCATACCTGGAGGTAACCATTTAATGGCACGAGCACCCTCTGACTTTACTTGTTCTAGCGCATCGACTGCATCAGCCCGATATGGATGAATAGAAGCCACCCATTCAAAGTATTGTGAGTGCTCGCTAGCTAGTTGTTTCGCGTAGGCATTAGGTATATGGAAAATTGTATTATTGCGATTTGGCTTACCATTTTCATCATGAAACCAGTCAAAAGCAAATAGCAATGACTTGCAGCCCTTTGGCATGCCTGCTGACAAATCAATTAAGCGTTGCATGGTACTAACATCAATATCTGCATCGGCAGCGCAAGCACCATTTTCATAAAAATATTTTTGAATTTTTAAAATGGGATGTGCCCAGCTATCCATGTTCGGATTAAACCATATACCATTCTCGCTATCCCCTGTACCAACAACATGTACGTGACTATCCCAATATTCGGTAGGGTCAATTTCTGACCAAATTTTTTTCATTAATGGGTGATTGCTAATATGCTCAGGAATAACAGGAAGACAAGGCTGGTGAAAGCCAGCATCTGGCCAAATTTTATAGGCTGAAAATGCAAGGCCTCCTAATCCTATCAAGCTCAAACTAGACATAAATTGACGCCTGTTCACTAACTAGATGCTGCCATTTTTTTGAGCGTTACATAGTCCGTTTTGCCAGTACCAAGTAGCGGTATCTCCTCTACAAAAATGATTTTTCTAGCAATAGCAATTTCTGGGCTACCCAAATTCTTGGCGACTATTTTCAAGTCTTCACGCTTCAGTTTAGGGTCGGTAGTAAAAAGTATGATATTTTCACCGCGTTGCTCATCGTTGGTGGTGCTAGCAGCATGCTCATAAGTAGGAGCTGCGGTACAAGCAATTTTCTCTACGGTTTCCAGAGAGACCATTTCACCTGCGACTTTTGCAAATCGCTTTACACGGCCTTTGATATGAATGAATCCTTGCTTATCTATCTCGACAACATCGCCTGTGTCATACCAGCCATCAGTAGGTGCGGATAACACAGCAGGAGCGTCATATAAGTAATAGCCTTTCATGATGTTTTCGCCCCGCAAGTGCAATACGCCGCCTTTTTCAATCCCTGGAACTGGCTCTAATTTATAATCCATGCCTGGTACAAGCTGACCAACACTACCATGCAAATTAGCCATTGGTGTGTTCGCTGAAACAACTGGTGCACATTCTGTAGTGCCATAGCCTTCTAATATACGAATGCCAAATTTTTCATGGTAAACCTTACGGACTTCTTCACTTAATTTTTCTGCGCCAGCAACGACATAACGCAGTTTATAAAAATCATATGGATGCGCATATTTTGCATAATTACTTAAGAAAGTGCTGGTGGCAAATAATACTGTACAGCCTTTGTCATAAATGACTTCGGGGATAATTTTGTACTGTAATGGAGAAGGGAAAATCAACGTCTGAATACCGCTTAATATTGGTAAAAGCGAGCCAGTAAAACCGAATGCATGGAACATGGGTAATAGCATCATAAACTTATCGGTCGGATTAAAATCCAGAATAGCCAATATCTGTGCAACATTAGCCAAAATACTTTTATGTGAGTGGACGACACCCTTTGGTTTACCTTCTGATCCTGAGGTAAATAAAATGACAGCATTATCCTCTGGTTTTACTCGCTCCATGGCCGCCCGTGGATAATGCAATGCATAGCCCATTAACCATGCTCTGTCTCTCACACCAAAT
>JBFIDU010000295.1:0-2519 GCA_041603755.1 Methylophilaceae bacterium | reverse complement strand
CCCTCTATATTGCCATAGAAGTTAAGATGGCTTGCTTTAAGCAATTCTCCCGCCTTTTTGACAACTTCATTTCCTTTGATATCTTCAGAACCTATATTCAACAAACCGACTGTAGGATTGGGTTTATGCTCTACACTGCTCACCAACATGGCACCCATCACAGCAAACTGCAACAATTGTTCTGCCGTGCAATCAGCGTTAGCACCCAAGTCGAGCATGTATGTGCTGCCTTTTTCAGATGGTAATGCGGATGCGATAGCAGGACGTTCTATGCCAGGCAATGTTTTAAGTACAAAGCGGGCCGTTGCCATCAGCGCCCCTGTATTGCCAGCACTTACGCAGGCATTTGCCTCTCCGCTTTTTGTCAAATTGATCGCCACGCGCATGGAAGAGTCTTTTTTATTTTTCATGGCACTCTGTGGAGACTCATCCATCAACACAACTTCACTGGCATGATGAATACGTAAACGCGCGCTAGTAGTCGCTTTGTTTGCCTTTAGCTCAGACTGAATCGAGTCCTCAATACCAACTAATATAATATTGAGTTGCTTATCTTCATCTAATGCTTTTAGTGCGGCTGGCACGGTCACATGTGGTCCGTGGTCGCCCCCCATTGCGTCTATTGCTATTGTGATATCCATTACAACTTATCTACCGCTTGAGTATTTGGATTCATTTTGGTGTGCTTGCTGTAAGATTGTCAAGCGTGCCAGTTAGTATGTAGATACAGAAACGCCGCGCTATAGTGATAGTCGCGGCGTATAATGCGATATTATAACTATTCACGCCTATAGCGATTTACTCGCCTTTTGTTGCCATTACTTTACGGCCACGATAAAAACCACTAGGGCTTACATGGTGACGCAAATGCGTTTCGCCTGTCGTTGGCTCAACCGCTAACGCTGGATTTACCAATGAATCGTGCGAACGATGCATACCACGTTTTGAAGGTGACTTTTTGTTTTGTTGAACTGCCATGCTAATGCTCCAAGCTTAAAATTTTTTATTGCTTTTAGATAGGATTAAAATTCTGTTCTAAATTGCTAATCCAGAATGATAATCTATTTATGGTGTTTGTGTAAACTAAAATACACAATATTCTGTATTCATCATGACTTGTTTTTTAATTTTTTCAACACGTCAAAAGGATTATGCTTTTCGCCAGCTTCAAATACAGCAGGTTTACAATCATATTGGTGAACAGGTGCAAAAGGCATGGCGATAAGCAACTCATCTTCTACAAGGTTATTTAAATTCATATTTGGAGATATCTCCAGCCAATCGACCTCTTCATCCCCCTCGAATTCAACTGGTTCCGTTTCACTCAATACATAATCAAAAGTCAATTCAAGCTCTAGTTGCATGCTTTCCAAGCAGCGCTGACAAATAACTGGCAAAACTGTATTGATAGATAAGTGAAGACTTGGCAGATGCATTTTAGTTTGTGACCCATCTAATTGGTACTTAATTTTATTTAGATGATTGCTTTCATTGGCTGTCATCGCTGACAACCTTTCCAGGTAAGCTAAATCAATTTCTCCCTTTACCTGACCTTGTTTTCTTGCAAATTCTAGGTTGTTAATCAATATATCTTTCATGCTGTCCTAGTGGCCCTGCGTTAACGATTCCATCCATTTTACGCTCAATTAGTATTTTGCAGAAAGTCTCTGCATGATACAATCAGCAGGTTTGAAAGACAATTTTAAGGCCTAAGTGTGTTCAAAAAAATTCTTATAGCAAATCGTGGTGAAATCGCTGTGCGTATCGTACGTGCGTGTTCGGAAATGGGAATCAAGTCAGTCGCAATATACACAGATGCTGACAGAAGAGCACTGCATGTAAAAAAAGCAGATGAAGCTTACAGCTTGGGTTCAGACCCAGTGGCTGGCTACTTAAATGCGCACAACATCGTTAACATTGCAACAGCATCAGGCTGTGATGCATTGCACCCTGGATATGGTTTTTTATCTGAAAACCCAGAGTTAGCAGAAATATGTGCCAAACGCGGCATTGCATTTATTGGCCCTAGCGGCACTGTCATTCGCCAAATGGGAGATAAAGTGCAAGCGCGTACCGCAATGATGAAAGCTGGCATACCCTGCACCCCAGGCAGCGATGGAAACCTAAGCAATGTCGATGAAGCTGTTGCTTTAGCAAGAAATATAGGCTATCCAGTCATGCTAAAAGCGACCAATGGTGGTGGCGGTCGCGGCATACGACGTTGTGAAAACGAGAAGGAATTACTAGCCAACTATGAACGCGTCATTTCTGAAGCTAGCAAAGCTTTTGGTAAACCTGAGGTGTTTCTTGAAAAATGTATTGTTAAGCCTAAGCATATCGAAGTACAGATATTGGCTGACAGTAAAGGTAATGTTATTCATCTTTTTGAGCGTGATTGTTCAATTCAGCGTCGTAATCAAAAGCTAATTGAGATTGCACCATCGCCTCAACTTTCTAAAACACAGAGAGAACATGTAGGTAATTTAGCTGTTAAAGCGGCTAAAGCGGTTGGGTATCGT
>JBFIDU010000294.1:0-2522 GCA_041603755.1 Methylophilaceae bacterium | reverse complement strand
TGCTAGCCACGATAAAGTAAATGCCGAAGCACATATGAAAAAAGTAACGGCAATGAATGCACAGCATAGTCAAGCGATTTACTATTTGGGATTGATTGCAGAAGAAAACGGTAAGCATATGGAAGCGCTTACTAATATTGCTTTATTAACAGCATTAGATGCAGAAGCTGCTACCAAGCTTAAGTCAAAAATTGCTGGTCTTAATTAATATCTTTTTGATAGATTCAAGTAACATAACCATTATGTAAAATCATTAAATAGGTGCATCGTACGCACCTATTTGGTGCGCATGAGCGATATTCCTATCGCGCACTGTTGATTCATCATGCTAAATACTATGCATGTTATTTAGCCCAACATCACTGTTTAACCAAACCACCATTTACTTTTTCATATAGCGCTTAATTATCGCTAAAATCCATATTTTATGCGGGTTTCATGGATACTATGACTTATAAAAATTGCGCACTACCTCGTTCTTTAATTTGAATATCGTCATCCCATAAGCTTGCATGATCACCTAAATGCAATACGTTCTAAACAGGGATTTGTACTGCCAATTATCATGGCACGGCCATTGCTAATACTTAATCGAAGACATCAATTTTGGTGCGAACTTTGAGAGGGCAATGATGAAAAGACTATTACTGACAATAATGCTTTTAGGCCTCAATACAATTGCTTTTGCAGTCCCAAACACAGAAGTGTTGGACAAAGTGACTAAGCAAGTAGTAAAAGTCCAGGTAAAACTGAATAGTGGTAACAATGGTATGGGCTCTGGTGTTGTGATTGCCAAAAATCGCATAGTGACTAATTGCCATGTTGTTGCCAACGCCACGAGCATCAATGTCAAGGTCGGTGATACAACGTACATCGCAAGTGCAATCACACCAGATTGGTATCATGATTTATGTCTAGTAAAAGTCGAAGGATTGAATGCGCCAATTGCCACCATAGGCAGCAGTCAACATTTGCAATATCAACAAACAGTTTTTGCAATTGGCTACCCGAATCATAAAACAAACCCTGTTACTAGTTATGGACAGGTGAAAAGTTTGCTTCCAATGGACGATAGTGTAGTAGTTCGTGCCACCAGCGCATTTGAACGCGGCCAAAGCGGTGGTGGCTTATTTGATGATGAGGGGAAGTTGGTCGGGGTCATTACCTTAAAAAGCCCTGGTAAAGATGCCTACTACTACAATATGCCAGTAGAGTGGATACAAGCGCTACTAGAAAAGCCTGAACAAGCGATTCAATCCACAGCTGAAACAACGTTTTGGGCAACATCAAGCGAGCAATGGCCATTCTTTATGCAAGTCGTACATCCCTATTTAACCAAGAACTGGACTAAACTGTTCACCATAGCATCACAATGGACGAAACAAGAGCCTGAAAACCAAGAGGCATGGTTTTATCTAGCTGCTGCAGAATACGCAATTCATGATTTACAAAATGCTGAAGAACATTTGCGTAAAATTACGGCTAAGAATGCCAATCATAGTCAAGCAATATACTATCTGGCATTGATTGCTGAAGAAAATGGAAAACACAAGGAAGCGCTTACCAATATAGCTTTATTGTCAGCATTAGACGAAAATGCCGCCAACGAGTTAAAATCCGTGGTATATGATTAATCATGCTTGGATAAAAAAACTGAGTATCGCACTCATCGCCATCGCTTTAATATTTGGCATTAGCTATTTTTATTCTCAACCAGACCAAACCACCTCAGCTCCTCAAGTAAATGATATTGCGCTTGTCACAGCAATTAACGATTGTGATGAAATTACTGAACGCGCAGCTGCACACTTAAAAGCTGTAGTTGAATTCCAAAAATTAGAAATTATCGGCCGTAAAGCGCGTGTGTTTAAGTTATGCATGGGCGACCATGGTTATATAGAAAACAAACGATGGTTAGACTACATAAAGCCTATCGCCAATAAAGAAGCTAAAGCTGCCAATATATCTGTTGATGAGGCGCTGGAAAATCGACGCCGTGCTGATATGAAAGTGGCAAATAAAGCACCTTCTTACTGGATTAAACGTGAGATTAAATAAGCATTAAACATATAAACATCATGCTCTATCTGTAAAAATCATTACCAATTATTGTTCAACCACTATCTTTTCACTGCCCTCATCCCAAATTGATTCTACAATCAATGACAACCCCAAGTCACGACAGGCTAGCAATACTGTAATATTTGCACGATAATAACTGTTTGAAATGTTAATTTTTACAGATTAATATGGTTAACCCAATAATCGCGTCTTAACATATAGTGAATGACAAAATGAAAAAAACATCCATTTCCAGTGTTGTGTGCCTAGATATTATTGATTTTGCAAAAAAATCAAAACTGGAACAGCAAGCCACTAAGAAGCGATTAGATGATTTAGTTACACATGCCGTTGTTGATATTCCTGAAAACGACCGCTTAATTGTCGACACGGGTCATGGCGTCGTCATCACTTGTAGTGGGCCATTGGAAAATGCGCTCGAAGACGCTTTATTTATTGCG
>JBFIDU010000293.1:0-2567 GCA_041603755.1 Methylophilaceae bacterium | reverse complement strand
TTGCTTACTCATGCTATCAAACTCAGGCTTGCTACCAATATTATTGATGATTTTCTTTACCCCAGAAAACTCAATGTATGCAGGTACAATTTTGACGCCTGCTAATATGAGCGAAATCGCAATGATAGCAACGATAACAAAACCTAAAAAGGTCATGCCTGCTTGTTTTTTCAACATATCAATCTCCTGAACTTAATGAATCGAATTACCAATTCTGCCAAACTCATCAAAATTAAACCAGATAAAGAACGCTTTACCGACTAAATTCTGATCTGGCACAAATCCCCAAACACGACTATCAGAACTATTATCACGGTTATCACCCATCGCAAGATAATGGCCCTCTGGGACGACGACTGTTTCCCCATTTAAAAACTGTTCGCCGATTGAGCCAGGCTGATATCGACTATTAGGAATATCATAGATGAGAATATCATGTTTAACCTCACCTAATTGCTCATGCAAGCGTTGTGCTTTAATGATACTCTGATCTTGATCCGTGTAATCTGAATCTTCCAAGAAATTAACCTCTAAAGGCTCACCATTGATGATTAAGCGTTTGTTTTGATATTGGATTTTATCGCCAGGGAGTCCTACTATTCGCTTTATATAATCGATCTTTGGGTTAGGTGGAAAATGAAAAACCGCGACATCACCACGTTTTGGCTGACTAATATCCAAGAATACAGTATTCAGCACTGGCAATCTTAAACCGTAAGTAAATTTATTCACCAAGATATAATCCCCAGCCAGTAACGTTGGCATCATTGAGCCAGATGGGATTTTAAAAGGCTCTGCGATAAATGAGCGAATCACAAAGACCAACAAAATAACTGGAAAAAAGCTTTTTGCATATTCAACTGTTGTTGGATCATCAACCCCTTTTGGTCGCTTTTTCTGAAAAAACAGATAATCAACCAGCCAAATAATCCCAGTCAGTAACAGAATCAAAAGCATAAACAACGGAAAGCCAATGATACTGAAATAGACCCCTGCCAGACCTAATAAAATCAAGCCAAAAAACAACCATTCCATTATTATTTATCCTCTACTCTTAAAATAGCTAAAAAAGCTTCTTGAGGAATTTCCACATTGCCTACTTGCTTCATCCGTTTTTTACCTTCTTTTTGCTTTTCTAATAATTTACGTTTGCGTGTTACATCACCACCATAACATTTTGCCAGCACATTCTTGCGCATCGCTTTAACTGTCTCTCTTGCAATGATGTTTGCACCAATTGCCGCTTGAATCGCAATATCAAACATTTGCCTTGGAATTAATTCGCGCATCTTTGCAGCCACTTCTCGGCCTCGATATACACTATTCGCTCGGTGTGTAATCATGCTGAGTGAGTCTACGCGCTCGCCATTGACCATAATATCAAGTTTTACCAAATCTGCAGTACGAAACTCTAAAAATTCATAATCCATCGACGCATAGCCACGAGAAACTGACTTCAAGCGGTCAAAAAAGTCCAGTACCACTTCATTTAATGGCATTTCATAACTCAGCATCACCTGACGGCCCATATATTGCATATTGCGTTGGATCCCGCGCTTATTGTTGCATAAAGTCATCACTGGGCCGACATAATCCTGCGGCATTAATAAATTGACGGTAATAATTGGTTCTCTTATTTCTTCTACCATCGAAGGTTCAGGTAGCCGAGATGGGTTTTCTATTTGCAAAACATCGCCATTTTTCAGGAGAAGCTCATAAATAACGGTAGGCGCCGTCGTGATGAGATCCATATCGTACTCACGCTCAAGACGCTCCTGTACAATCTCCATATGTAGCAGTCCTAAAAAGCCACATCTAAAACCAAAGCCAAGTGCAGTTGAGTTTTCTGGTTCAAACAATAAGCTAGCATCATTTAAACGTAATTTTTCAAGCGCTGTGCGTAATGCTTCAAATTGGTTAGATTCAACAGGATATAAGCCAGCAAAAACTTGTGGCTTTACTTCTTTAAATCCGGCTAAAGGTGATTTTGCTGGATTATCAACTAAGGTAACCGTATCACCAACCTTAGCCGCAGAAAGCTCCTTGATGCCTGCAATCACAAAGCCTACTTCGCCAGCGGAAAGTGATGCGCGGTGTAGAGCCTTAGGTGTAAATACACCTACTTGCTCACATAAGTGTTGCGAACCTGTCGCCATCATTTTAATTTTAGACTTTGGCCTTAATTCTCCATCAACAATGCGAACCAGCATGACTACACCGACATAATTATCAAACCAGGCATCAATGACCAGTGCTTTCAATGGCGCACTCAAATCGCCTTTGGGCGGTGGAACTTTTGCAACTACTGCTTCTAGTACATCGTGCACACCCAAGCCAGTTTTTGCTGAACACTGAACCGCATCGCTAGCGTCAATACCAATGACGTCTTCAATTTCTTTCATAACACGCTCAGGTTCAGCCGATGGCAAATCAATTTTATTTAGCACTGCTGTGACTTCAACACCCAAATCTATTGCCGTATAGCAATTAGCAACACTTTGCGCCTCTACGCCTTGGCTTGCATCAACCACAAGTAACGCACCTTCACAAGCTGAAAGAGATCGGCT
>JBFIDU010000292.1:0-2577 GCA_041603755.1 Methylophilaceae bacterium | reverse complement strand
TAAACCCAATAAAGAAATGCTGGCATATATTAATTGAAATTGCTTCATACTCTTTTTAACAGGCGCCAAATTTTCTGCGATGGTAATCGTTATCAAATGGCTTTGCTTCTGATAACCTGACGTAATCACCAACAATGGTTGTTGCTCAGGACCTTCAATAAAAGTAGTGCGCTGTTGCCCTTGATTTAATTGTTCGACAGGAATATCAGCATCCCATAAAGAACGAGACGTCATAGACTGTTTGTCAGTAGTAACAACATAATAATGACCAGAGAAAGGCCTCTGAAAGGCATTGCTAATGTACTTTGCATCAACAACTAACATACCAGATTCATCGAAATTGATCCCCGCTAGCAGGCTTTCTCCTTCATGCTGCATTCGCGCAACCATCTGCTCTTCAATAAGACTATTGATGACATAAGTGACAACTGCCCATTGTAGAATAAGCAGTGCAGTTAAACTCAACATAAGGCCCCAGGAGAGTTGGCGTCTAAGAGATGTCATCGTTATTGTTGACCAAATACGTAACCTTGACCACGTTTGGTTTGTATTAAGTCAGCGCCTATTATTTTACGTAGTCGATTAATATAAACTTCAATGACATTGCTATCTTTGTCTTCATCATATTCATAGATATGTTCCGTAAGTACGGTTTTTGATAAAACATGACCTGGATGCATCATTAAATAGCGTAGGAGCTTGAATTCAATACCCGTTAAATCCGAGGTTTCTCCACTATCAAATTGAATAGTTTGTGTTTGTTCATTCAATTTGAAATGCCCAAAGTGTATATCAGCTGTCGAGATGCCGTGACTGCGTTTAAGTACTGCATTGATACGCGCCAACAACTCTTCGATTTGAAAAGGTTTGCTTACATAATCATCCGCACCAGCGTTGAATCCAGTGACTTTATCCTGCCAGCTGCCTCGGGCGGTAAGTATGATAACAGGTGTCTTATTACCATGGTCGCGCAAATGATTCAGTACGTCCAAGCCAGAGCGTTTTGGCAGACCTAAATCAAGCAAAATTAAATCATAAGGTTCAAGTGTTGCGTTGGCTTCTGCATCAACTCCATCTTTTGTTAAATCAACTGCGTAGCCAGCATGTTGTAAAGCAAATTGCAACTGTGGCCCAATGATGTCGTCGTCTTCAACTAAAAGTAAGCGCATAATCAATCATCACGTTCAACTTTAATCAATTCACCGGAGTTGGCATTAAACTTGAGTTCCCATACTTGACCATTCTCATCCAGTATCTCAACTTCGTAAACGTAAATACCATTTTTTCGTTCTAGTTCAATCTCTAAAAAATCACCAGATTTAATCGATTTTGCAGATGCAATGATTTTCTCTAAAGACAGAATCTCACCAGATTCAGATAATGCTCTTGCCTTAGCTAAGCTTTCTTCGGCGTGACTCGATTGATTTACCAGCAGTAAAATTGACAGAAAAAAACTAGCGGATACAGATATAACAACTATCCGATTAAGCTTAAAAGGAATGATAGATAATAAATTCATTAACGTATTTTTAGCTGTTAGTAGTGTATCCCAGCATTTGAATTGAGTCTCAAATATTAATACAGATAGCTTAATTCAAGCTGAATATTGTATTTATTTTGGTCATGATTAAAAGTAACACGCTCGCTACCAGTATGTCTCACTTGAAATATGCCCAGGTGAGAATCGTCTGTGCTTTCTTAGGCCACGCTCAATTAATATGTTAGTAGTATCTTTTAACATTTGTGGGTTACCGCATAGCATAATCTGACTATCATTGGCGTTGATACTTCTTCCAGCCCGCTTTTCTAGCCTTCCATCTTTAATCGCCTGAGGTATGCGGCCTGATAAGGCACTGTCGATAACTTCACGACTGACAAACGGGATATATAACAATTGATTAGGGTGTTCGGCAATCAATCTTAAAATTAAATCCTGATAGGTCAGTTCCGATAGCGTTCTCACCGCCCAAACCAGAATAACTTTTTCATACCGCTGCCACGGTTTAGCGGTTGCAAGCATCGAAAGAAAAGGCCCAATTCCAGTGCCTGTTGCCATGAGCCATAGCTCTTTTGCGATAGGGATTTCATCAAGAATTAAGAAGCCATGTGCTTTGGGAGCAACCAGAATAGAATCTTCTGGTTTAAGTTTTACTAAATGTGGGGTTAATTTGCCATTTGGCACTTTAATGTAATAAAAGGCTAGCGGCGTTTCATTTGGTGCATTAACAAGCGAATAGGGATGACCGATAACCTCTTCATCAATGGTTAAACCTATCTTAACGAATTGGCCAGCTTCAAAAGGCTCAATCGCGGCGTCAACATAAAGGGTATGTAAAGATTCGCTCCAATGCTGATGCCCAACAACTTTTCCTGTAGTCCAAGCAGCCAATTGCCTATCCTTTGTGAACGTTATTCCTCATCTTGATCAGGGGAGTGAGATTGCACATGCAAATATACTGATTGTGCAATAGCACCTATTTCTGCATTCGCAGCATTAACAGTATCGTCGCTGTATTGGTTTTTATTTCTCAGCGCAGGATTACTTTCAACTTCCTTTAAAAACTGATTGTAAGCCTC
>JBFIDU010000291.1:0-2583 GCA_041603755.1 Methylophilaceae bacterium | reverse complement strand
CTTGTTTAATTCTTATTATAAGGCTGTTGGTCAGCATACCATTCAATCAGAACGAGGATATTTATCCAGACCAACGCTGGCAGAAGTCTTGCGCTATCGTGCGCATGTTGATAGTGAACTCACAAGGTTGCTAAATGAGGTACCACTCACAGAAACGCTGGCAACTTTAATTGAAACAGGTATGCATCATGAACAGCAGCATCAAGAATTATTGTTCATGGATATCAAATACATTTTAGCGAGTAATTTATTAGATACCAGTTATGCGTTAATGCCGCTTGAAGATGCGCCAAAACAATCACAAAAGGACAATTGGACAAGTTACAAAGAGGGTGTATATGAAATAGGTTATCAAGGGCTGGCATTTTCCTATGATAACGAACGGCCCCGTCATAAACATTATTTATATCCTTTTGCCATCAACCAGAGCTTGGTTACCAATGGAGACTTTTTAGCTTTTATCCAAGACAATGCTTATAAAAAAGCAAACTATTGGCTGAGCCAAGGCTGGGATTGGGTTAACGAGAGGGGTGTTCAGCACCCGCTATATTGGCGAAAAATTGATAATCAGTGGTATGAGTATACGCTTCATGGCTTAACGCCATTAGATTTCAATAGACCGTTAGTGCATATCAGCTACTTTGAGGCAGATGCATTTGCAAACTGGAAAGGCCTGCGACTACCGACAGAGCAAGAATTAGAACTTTATCTTTCAACCTCACAGGCCAATCACCATTTACCAAAAGCCGAAGTCTTTCATCCAAATGATGCACTAGCCGCAGAACAAGTTTGGTGCTGGACAAGAAGCCAATATCTACCCTATCCAAATTTTAAAGCTTTTGACGGTGTGCTAAACGAATACAATGGCAAGTTTATGTGTAATCAATTTGTATTAAGAGGGGGGTGCGTGCTAACGCCTGAACGGCATTATCGCCATAGCTACCGCAATTTTTATTCGCCTGAACAACGTTGGATGTTTTCAGGCATTCGCCTAGCAAAGGATGTCATTTGAAAATAACAAACCTGATTGAAAAAAATCAGACCACGCAGCATCATGAAGCATTTTTAGCTGATGTGATTAAAGGGTTAAGCACAGAACAAAAAGCAATATCGGCAAAATATTTTTATGATGATATTGGCAGTGAGTTATTTCAAAAAATCTCGCAACACCCAGATTACTATCCAACAAAGACAGAGTTTTCAATTTTAGACAACATCAGTGACATTCTGCCTACCCATATTAATGAATCAGAAATCGATATTATTGAATTAGGTGCTGGCGATGGCCACAAAAGTGAGCTCATCATTAATGGTTTAATCAAAGCAAAATGTAATGTCAATTTTTACCCTATTGATATATCCGAAAAAGCGATGCAGTTATTAGACGAAAATTTAACCATGAATGAAAACCTGCATATTCATGGTGTGGTGGCTGATTATTATCATGGGCTTCATTACATTAGAGAAATTTCAAATAACAAAAAGCTAGTGCTATTTTTAGGTTCAAATATTGGTAACTTTAACAAGATACAGACTGACCAATTTCTCACTATGTTATCAAACACATTAGATAAACATGATTATGTGATGATGGGGTTTGATTTAAAAAAGGACCCTGCGATTTTGAACCAAGCCTATAATGATTCAGACGGTTTAACCAGAGCATTCAATCTAAATCTACTAATGCGAATCAATCGTGAGTTAGGGGCAAATTTTGATATTGACCAATTTAAGCATTATGGTTTTTATAATCCTTATCGTGGCACGATGGAAAGTTATTTAATCTCGTTAGTCGCACAGTCCATTCATATTGAAGCGGCGAACCAAACGTTTCACTTTAAACAATTTGAACCGATTCATTTGGAATATTCGCACAAGTTTACATCATCAGGTATAGAGAAGTTGGCCAAACAAAATGGCTTTGAAACGATAGCGCTATTTACTGATGAGAGAAATTACTTTATTGATGCACTTTGGCAAGTGAGAGCTTAACTTAAATCGGAGTGAATATTTTGGCTGAACAGTTTGATTTTGACCAGATACGAAATCGAGAGGGCACGAATAGCCTAAAATATGATGCTAGAAAGTCGCTGTTTGGCCGTGCTGATGTCATTCCTATGTGGGTTGCGGATATGGATTTTGCCTCTCCCCCAGCGGTTACAAAGGCATTACAGGCACGCGCTAACAGTCCTATTTATGGATATACAGATTTTCCCGAAAGCCTTTACGATGCCATGATGGCATGGTTTAAAAAGCGGCATGGTTGGGCAATAAAACGTGAATGGATCATGATGTGTCCTGGGGTAGTGCCATCGCTACATGCAGCGGCAATGGCGTTTGCAGCACGTGGAGAATCTATTATTGTGCAGCCACCTGTTTATTTTCCTTTCTTTTCAGCTGTTAGCAATACAGGCAGATCACTAATAGCGAACAAATTAGTCTTACAAAATAATCGCTACACAATCGATTTTGATGCGCTGGAAGAAAGTGCCAAAAAAGCCAAAATGCTATTTTTATGTTCTCCACATAATCCAGTTGGCAGGGTGTGGGGGCAGGAGGAGCTTACACGAATTATCAATATCG
>JBFIDU010000290.1:0-2586 GCA_041603755.1 Methylophilaceae bacterium | reverse complement strand
ATGACTCGCTATAGTCAGATATATTAACGGAATATGCCATTGAACCCACTGTTACTCTCTCATTTTACAGCTACCAGTTGCATTGGTTTGGGTTTACATGAAACGACAAATTCATTACAACAAAATCAGTCCGGGCTATCGAAATGTAGTTTTGAAACTGTTGATTTGGATACTTATATCGGCGAAGTTGCTGGGGTCGATTCAGTCATCATCCCAGATCATCTCAAACACTTTAATTGTCGCAATAACAGGCTGGCACAGCTCACCCTTGAACAAGATCACTTCTCAGATGCAGTTCGTATAGCGATAGATAAATACGGGGCTGACCGTGTGGGCGTATTTGTTGGTACAAGTACGTCTGGTATATTACAAACTGAGCTAGCTTATCGAAATTTGGATGCTAATACAGGCGCTTTGCCCGACGATTTCCACTACAGCGCTACACATAATACGTTTAGTGTTGCCGACTTTACACGACAATATTTTGACTTAACAGGTCCGGCGGTGGCTGTCTCCTCAGCCTGCTCTTCAAGCGCCAAAGTATTTTGTTCAGCACAACGCATGATGAAAGTAGGTATGATCGATGCTGCTATCGTAGGCGGAGTAGACTCATTATGCCTGACAACTCTATATGGATTCCAATCACTAGAGTTAACTGCTAGCAAAGCCTGCCGCCCATTTGATGCAAATCGTGATGGCATCTCAATCAGTGAAGCTGGTGCTTTTGCTTTATTAGAGAATGCACCTCATAGCTTAAATAGCAACGATATATTGCTACTTGGTGGGGGTGAATCTAGTGATGCTTATCATATGTCATCACCACACCCAGAGGGTCTGGGTGCAAATTCAGCGATGCAAGCTGCTTTGAGAGCTGCTGGTCTGAGACCTGAAGAGATTGACTACATTAATTTACATGGTACTGCGACGCAAAGCAATGATGCTGCAGAAGGATACGCTGTCTCATCTATTTTTGGCCAAAAAGTGCCTTGTAGTTCAACCAAGGGGGCTACTGGTCATGCTTTAGGTGCCGCAGGCTCACTAGAGGCAGTTATTTGTGCAATCGCATTACAAAATAACTTTTTACCAGCTGGATTAAATACGCAACAACTTGACCCTAATATTCATATTGATTACCTGTTAGAAAATCGCTCACAGGCAATTTCATCTGCCATGAGCAATTCTTTTGGTTTTGGTGGTACTAACTGTAGTTTGATTTTTGGAAAAGCAAACTAATGATTACGGACAATGTTTCGCCGATGCTAAGTGCATATGTCAATGGTATAAGTCTGATTGGTCCAGGCCTGAAAAGTTGGCCAGAAAGTATCAGTGTATTTACCAAGCGTATTGCTTATCGACCACAACCTACAATAGTACCTGTGCCGATGATATTACCTGCAACTGAAAGACGTCGCAGTGGTGAACTTGTCAAGTTAACACTTGCAGTTGGATTAGAGGCAGCTGAAGCAGCAGGACAAGATCCTGCATCGCTAACTTGTGTTTATACCTCTTCAAGCGGAGATGGTAAAAATTGCCACGAAATTTGTAAAACACTGGCTTCAGACGATAGACAGCTATCACCAACACGTTTCCATAATTCAGTTCATAATGCTGCTGCTGGTTATTGGAGTATTGCAACAGGGGCAAAAACACCTATCTCTGTTTTATGTGCATACGATGCTAGTTTTGGCGCTGGTTTATTAGAAACCATTACACAAGTGGTTGCTGATAAGGTCTCTACTATTTTAATTGCTGTCGATACCGCCTATCCAGAACCACTAAATCATGTGCGTCCAATTCCTGATGCGCTTGGGATTGCCATGGTTTTTTCACCGACAAAGACAGAACATTCAATTGCTAAAGTAGACATTCAGTTGAGCACTGCTGGTGCAAGTACACTATCTATTAAGGAATTAGAGTCGCTACGCACAACGATTCCTGCTGCGCGCGGCCTGCCATTACTAGCTGCAATTGCACAAGGTCAGACTAAAACCATCAACTTAGATTATTTAGATCAAAAGCGTATTGCCGTGACAGTCGATTCATACTAATGACAGATACCCCAATAGACAAAAAATGGATAGAAGCGCATATCCCACATCAAGGAGGCATGTGCTTAATTGACAGTGTAATATGCTGGGATGAGCAAAGCATTACTTGCACTACGACCACGCATCAGTCTATGACTAACCCTTTACGACTTAACGGAAGATTAAATACTGCTTGTGGCATTGAGTACGCTGCACAGGCAATGGCGGTACATGGTGCCTTGTTATCATCAGACAAACAATCGCGTCCACGTGCTGGGTTTTTAGTGAGTGTTCGTGGCGCTAACATTTATTGCCAGCATCTCGATGATAAAGAGCAAGTACTCACTGTCAACGCTGAATGTTTAAATAAAAGTGAGGATAATCTTTTATATACTTTCAGTGTAAAGGCAGAAAATACGCTATTACTCGAAGGTAGAGCCGCTGTGATGACAAATACAGAATCACTTTTAGGAGATTCACTATGAAACACGCATTAGTAACGGGCGGCAGTGGAGGTATTGGTGCTGCTATTTGCCGCACGTTAGCGCAAGATGGTTAT
>JBFIDU010000289.1:0-2612 GCA_041603755.1 Methylophilaceae bacterium | reverse complement strand
TAGTGCATAAATGAAAATTGCGATTATAGGAACAGGTATATCCGGCTTAGGTGCAGCTTATTTGTTGCACAAGCAACACGATATAGTTGTTTACGAGAAAAATGGCTACGTCGGTGGTCATAGTAGAACGATAGAAGTGCCTCTCGAATATGGGCCTACGCCAGTAGATACTGGATTTATTGTATTTAATGACTGGAATTACCCAAACCTACTGGGTTTATTTGATCAACTAAAAGTGCCTTATCAAAAAAGTGATATGTCTTTTGGGGTCAGTGTTAATAGTGGATGGTTAGAATACAGCTCTAATGGTCTATTTGCACAGCGTAAGAATCTTTTTCGCCCACAATATTGGCGCATGTTGCTTGATGTGTTTAAGTTTAATAAAAACGCACCAGCATTTATCGATAAAGATCCTTCAATCAGCCTAGGTGATTGTTTAGAACAGCTTAAATTAGGCGAGTGGTTCAAGAGATACTACATTTTAGCAATGGGTGCAGCGATATGGAGCTGCCCCGTGGAAACAATTATGAAGTTTCCAGCGCAAACGTTCTTACGTTTTTTCAAAAACCATGGCTTATTGAGTATTAATAAACGTCCACAATGGTTCACCGTGACGCGCGGCAGTCGTGAATACATCGGGCGGCTGATTGCGCCATTTGCAGAGCACATATTGCTTAATAATGGTGCAAAATCAGTTGAAAAAGTAAAAAATCAATGGCAAGTTATTGATGAGCGTGGTGATAAACGCTTATTTGATCATGTTATTTTTGCCTGTCATGCTGATCAGACACTCAAAATGATCGACCAACCGACTGCAGACGAATCATTGGTTCTTTCTAAGTTCAGTTATCAAAGAAACCATATTGTCGTTCACTCTGATACTAGTTTCATGCCACAGCATAATCAATGTTGGTCTAGCTGGGTGTATTTGTCTGAGCAAAAGAAAGATAACAGTAATGGTGTTTCATTAAGTTACTGGATGAATAATCTACAAAACTTAGAAACTGATGTGCCAGTCATTATTACGTTAAATCCAGCACGCAGACCCAAGGACTCTTTGGTTTTTGACGAGCATTATTTTTCACATCCTATTTTTGACTATCATGCAATTATGGCGCAAGAAGCCATTCCTCAGATACAAGGCAAGCGAAACTTATGGTTTTGCGGTGCTTACCAACGTTATGGTTTTCATGAAGATGGACTATTAAGCGCAGTCAATGTTGTAAAAGCGCTTGGAGGCAATATTCCATGGGAATAAATTGTGCAAAGCTACTGATGGGCAATGTGATGCACAAACGCTTATTGCCGAAAACACATGCATTTCAGTATGGTATTTATTACTTAGCATTACCGCTGTCTTCGTTAACGAATATGCCATTTGCCTACAACCGCTTTGGTATCCAAAGCTTCTACGATAAAGACCATGGACCGCGTGATGGCAGTTCACTTGAAAACTGGGCGCGTAACATATTGGCTGATCATGGAGTAGAAGCTGATGGTGAGATTGTGCTGATATGTATGCCCAGAGTGCTTGGATATGTATTTAACCCAGTGAGTTTTTGGCTTTGCCATGATAAGAGCGGCGAAATCAAAGCTGTTCTTTGTGAGGTGCATAATACATTTGGTGAACAGCACACCTATATCTGTGCACATAAAGATCATCGCAGCATCACAGGCATTAGCCCGCTCTTTGCTGAAAAAGTATTTCACGTGTCGCCCTTTTTGAATCGCGAAGGGCAGTATGAATTCAAATTTGACATTAACGACGACCATTTTAATGTTGTTATTAACTTCCATAATCGCACTGGTCATAAACAAGTGATTACTTCATTGACTGGTCATTTACAAGCCTTAGATAAACAAAGCCTGCGTTATGCCTTCTGGCGTTATCCACTGGTTACAGTAAAGGCGATTGCGATGATTCACTGGCATGCACTTAAATTAGTTCTGAAAAGAATCAAGTACATTCCAAAACCCAAACAGAAACAACAGAAAATTAGTACAACCCTTTGAATAAATTATTGATTTGGAATAGAGAAATGATTAATAAAGCAGCCGCAGAGCAAATTTTAAAACGTTTAGATCAGTTGTCCTGGGGAACATTAGAATTAACAACGCCAGATGGTAAAGTTCGCACCTTCAATGGCAAGGATCATACGGAGCATAAAGCACAATTAGTTGTACACGACTGGCGAGTCTTTACAAATTTAATTCGTAAAGGCGATATAGGCTTTGCAGACGATTATCGATCAGGTAAGTGGGATACAGATAATATTAATCAGTTAGTAGAACTTGGCCTCAAAAATCAGTCTTCGATTGATCAAGTGATAACAGGTAATAAGCTTTACAGTATGCTGTCAGCGTTATTTTATTTGTTCAGGCTTAATACAATAAAAGGCAGTAAGAAAAATATCCATGCGCATTATGATTTAGGGAATGCGTTTTATCGTTTGTGGCTTGATCCAAGCATGACATATTCTTCAGCACTGTATCAATCAGAACAGGATTCACTGACGCAAGCTCAATATAACAAATATGACCGTATGCTTGACTGCGTCAATCATCAATCAGGCCGACTGCTAGAAGTCGGATGCGGATGGGGTGGTTTAGCC
>JBFIDU010000288.1:0-2629 GCA_041603755.1 Methylophilaceae bacterium | reverse complement strand
TTACCTTTACCACCCATGCCACCGTTCGTACCATTCCATATTGTTTCAAACATCCCCTTATTCGTTGCATTTTTGGGATATTTGAATGTTGGTCCAACCAAGCCAGGGCCTACCTGTCCCTGTGCCGTTGGTCCATGGCATTGCGTACAAGAATACAGACCAAAAATTTTCTTCCCACTAGCAATCGCATCTTCATCATTGACGTAAGGGTTTTTACCTGTTGTTAAAAATTCTTTCGCTGCTGGCGTATCAAAAAAAGCATGATCAATTTCTAGAGGCTTGCCTTCTTGTGTATCGACAAAAGAGATTGCTTTACTACTATCAACACTTGTACTTGAGGATTGGCCCTCTACCTTACTTTCTGATGTTGAATCAGTGTTACCGCAAGCACTCAACATTACAACTAATACAATTAGTGCAACGCTAATTTTAAAGACTTTCATTCACTAACTCCTAAAATGTTATTTTTTAAACCACTATTCAATATATGCTGATGTTAATCACTTAGTAGTTTACCTGTTATTTTGATTTTATCAAAAAAAATGGCTACACATTGTGTAGCCATTTTTAGCAAAAACAAGTACTACTTTATTTCAACCAAGGCTTGCCATCTGTACCTTCATAGTGTGTACGGATATAAGCAATTGCTTGCAAAATTTCATCTGTTGACAAACCATCACCAGTATGTCCAGGTAATTGTTTGTGCCAGATAAACATAGTGCCTTTACCAGATTTACCTGGTGTACCGCCAGCGATAGTTTCAAACATACCTTTATCTGTTGCATTTTTTGGATAAACCCATTGGTTATCCCACTGACTTTGACCACCAGTAGGTTGTTTTCTCAAACCTGGAGCCATCACACCTTCAAGTTTACCGCCATGACAACCTGTACAGTTGTTATAGTTGTATGCTCTTTTACCTAGTTTCTTCAATGCTTTTGGGTCTTTTTCAAAAATCTCATTGTATGGATTTTTGCAAGTTTCCAAAAATGTTTTAGCTGCATCTGAATCTTCAGGTGTTACTTTAATATTTAATGGTTTTCCATCAATTGTTGAAACTAAATCGCAAGCAGCACTAGCTTGAAATGAAAATGCCAAACCTGCAATTGTTAATAAGCCACCCACTAGAGTTGACTTCAATGCTTTGTTACCTAACATGTGATCTCCCTGTATCTACTTAACAAAATGAACGACGTTACATTTATATTTGAACGTACGATCATTTAACGAACAATTAATTATTTGGTTGACAGAACTTTTGATTTTGCTTGACTCAAATAAGTCGGTCATTCTACTAAACTTTTTAGCGCTAGTCACCCTGCTTTCGCAATTGTTTTTTATTATCTTTATAGGTTTTCATAATATTATCTCCCTCGACCACTGGAACTGTTGGCACGCCGTAATCAGCTAGTATTTTCATGATCTTGTCTTGATTGCGATCCAAGGCACCTTCAATCATTTTTAGACGCTCTTTATCGCCATGCCTTACACCAACTGAAATATTCCAATAGGTTTTTCCTCTGGCATTTTGTTTTTCATATTCTGGTGCCAATCTTACCTCCATCGGTACTTTAGACTGCTTTGCAAAATAGCCTCCTATAGGGCCCCATGCAACAGCAACATCAATAACACCAGTTTCTAAATCATCAATCATCTCACTTGGCTTCTTGTTTAAATCACGCTGTATACGATATGGTTTAGCATTACCAATGATGTCGTTATCATTAAGTGGTACAGTTGTGGGTGATTTATCTGTCGTACCGACAAGGCCTTTTTTCAAGTCTGGAGAGTCCCAACCATTAATATCGTAGCCGCTTTCCTTACGCCAGACAAAGACGTGACCAGTACGATAATATGGTTTTGACGTAAGTAATGGGTCATAATCTGGTGGCACACCCATAATAACGTCGCAGCGTCTTGCTTTAATTGTATTTCTTAGAAACCCAAAACGATTAAATGCATACATGAATTTAAGCGGTACTTTCAAATCTTCTGCGATTACTGCTGCGATTTTATCTTCGAAGCCTTCTTGCTTGTTATTTGAAAACGGCATATTGTCAGGATCCGTACAAACGACAAATTCATCCAATGATGGCACGCGCGCCTGTTCACCTGGCCTACCCTCATCTGGGTTAAGTGGGGGTATTTCATCAATAGCAGCGGCCATTGAAACATTTGCTGCAAATAGAAAACTTGCAATCACGCCAATTTTTTGGACTTGTTTTAACATTTTCGAATTCCTTTTTATGATTCAGTTATGTTTATACTTAATGTGTTTACCATAGAGTATATACAGCGACGAAAGTTCTTGGCTTAGTTAAAACCATTAATTCCTATAGTGAAATTCTAACCAATTCAGTCTTAGATGTATACTAATCTGTATATTTGATTTATCAATGGTAGCCTTAGATAAACAAACACCCCGCCGAAGCGGGGTGTTCTTTTGCATTACTAAACTACTTTAACTTAAATTTAGTTAGATACTAAATTATAGGCTAAATACTGATAATGCACCGCCACCAGGAGCAGCGTTGTATTTCACTAGTTCAGCATAACCACCAGCAGCACCAAGTGCGTCTGTTGAGTTAGTCAAACCAAGGTTCATCGCAACACCAGCCCAGCCACCGAT
>JBFIDU010000287.1:0-2646 GCA_041603755.1 Methylophilaceae bacterium | reverse complement strand
CTACTCCATCCTTGTAACTTTCCACCGTGGCACTTTCAACTGCTAACGCAGCGTCTAAGCTATCTTTAACGGCTAGCAGTTCACCTGAGAATTTCTCTAAAGCAAACTTACGTGCTTTATCAATATCTTCAAAAGATCTACGGCGAATATTTTCACCTTCAGCTTTTACATATAAAACTTGTGCTTTTGCCTCTTCTAAAGCTTGTTCCAGTTCTGCAATTCTTTCCTCTGGTGTCTTTTCAGCTTCAGCTACTTGTTCTGTTTCTTGAGCCTCTTGGTTTTCTTCAGTTTGCATAGGGGTTTGTTCTTCTGTGTTTTGATCGTCTGCCATTTTTTCTATTCCATCATTAATAAACCTCAACCGTATATGGAGGTGATGGTGAATATTTCAAGAGTATTCCATTATTTTTTAGGAAATTGCTGTATTCATTAATAAATGATGTTTGTTTGTTGTAAATCAAAAAGGCTACCTAGATAGCGTGGCATATTGAAATTAGCGCTTATTTTTTCATGCTAGAACGAGGAGATTAAAATGAAAATATGGCTTGATTTGTTTTCAACAGATTATGGGTTGATGAGTATTATTGGGATTGTCATGATCGTTATTGCCATGTTGGGCTTTGCCTATTTTGTCGTCAAACATTTGAAGTAATATCATTATTAAAATCGTACTTTTATAGTACGACGTTTATTTGTTTTAGCGCATTCATCACGGATGACGTGGAAGGGTTTTGTTTTTTACCACCTAAATTAATGACACTCCCCATTGACGATGCCACAACACCAGTTAGTTTTGGGTCTGTATCAGTATAAATGGCGACAGTGGGGATGTTTAGTGCTGCGCTTAAATGCGAGAGTCCTGTATCAACGCCAACCGCGGCGAGTGAATGATTGATAACAAATGCAAGTTGCGAAATACTAAGTTTCGGTAATACAACGACATTATCCATTCTGTTTGCAATGTTGATTGCGCGTCTGTGTTCACTCTCAGATGCCCAGGGTAGCAATAAGTGGCAGTTATTTAACGAGAGTGCTTTGGCTAGCGCAATCCATTGTGCTTGAGGCCACAATTTGCTTTCTTTGCTAGTGCCATGCAATCCGATAATAAATTTTTTAGGTAAGGCTATATCGAGTTTGTTGATAATGCTTGTAATATCATATTCAGGTGCGTTGTTTGGCTTAGGGTAACCAAGTGCATAGGCTGCTAACTCTCGATTACGCATGACCGCATGCTGTTTACGGCTGACCTGAAAAGTGGTCTGATAAAAGTAGCTTGCTAGCGGCTCACGGGCAGATTGCTTATCAAAACCATATCGCACTCCTTTAGCAAATTGGCTTAATACTGCACTCTTAATTAAGCCTTGCGTATCAATGATTAGGTCATAGGGATGGTTGGAAACAGCTTGTTTAAAATGACCAATCTCTGACCAGGTTGTTTTGCTGAAAAGGTGTTTACGCCAGCGTCTCATCGCAACGGGGAAAATTTGTTTTACCGCTGGATGCAATCTAGGGATGTCTGCAAAACTTTCTTCAACGACCCAGTCTATCTCTGCATCTGGATGTTGCTGTAGAATGTCACCCACTATTGGTAAATTATGGATGACATCACCGAGCGAAGAGGTTTTAACCAGTAAAATACGTTTCATGCCGCTATTTTCGCATACAATTTCTAAATTCGAGATGGATTGAACAGCTATTGAAGTTTGCTTTTATCATATTTAAGTATTTCCCTTTTGGCGGCATGCAGCGCGACATGTTGCGAACTGCCAATGAACTGATTAAGCGAGGTCATCAAGTCGAGGTGTTTACGCTTAGTTGGCAAGGAGAGGCTCCCAGCCAGATGGGGGTACATGTTCTGCCGCAAAAAGGTTGGTTTAATTATCAACGATATAAAAAGTTTATCAAAGCTACGTTTAATATTATTCAGAACAATTATTTTGATTATATTTTTGGATATAACCGTATGGCTGGTTTGGATGCGCATTTTGCTGCTGACCCATGCTTTATAGAAAGAGCACATACGCAACGGGGGTTTTGGTATAGATTGGCGCCTCGAACAAAATGGTTTGCTGCATGTGAGAAAGCGATATTCTCTGCAGATTCATCAACGCACGTATTAGCTGTTTCTTTAACAGAAAAGCCACATTTTCAGCGGTGGTATGGATTGCCAGATGAACGATTTCATTACATCCCTCCTTATCTTTCGCCAGAAAGATTTGCATTGCAGGATAAAAAGAAAATGCGCCAGCATTTACGAGAAACATTCGGATTTGGCAAAAATGATTTTGTCTATCTACTCACTGGTTCTGGTTTTTCGATGAAAGGCTTGGATCGTGCGATTTTAGCGTTGGCAGCTATGCCAAAAGAATTACGCGAAAATACGCGTTTGGTTGCTGTGGGGCAAGATAATCCAAAACAATTTGCGGCAATGGCTGAAAAATTAGCATTGCAAGATCATGTTGTGATTTCAAAAGGGCGTAACGACATTCCACAGCTCATGCAAGGGGCAGATGTTTGTGTCCATCCTGCATACCGTGAAAATACTGGTTTAGTTATTTTAGAGGGAATGGCTAGTGGAGCGCCTATGTTGGTGACTGAGACTTGCGGCTATGCCATGCACGTTAAGAATGCCGATGCGGGCATCGT
>JBFIDU010000286.1:0-2662 GCA_041603755.1 Methylophilaceae bacterium | reverse complement strand
TCGATTATGCAGAGTATGGATGCGAATAAGTTTTTGAATGAGAAGCTGGCTGAGCAAAAGCAAAGACATGCAAAATTTAATGACACAGCATACAAATTAGAGCCCAATATTAAAGAAAGTCCGGGTGGATTAAGAGATTTACATGCCATTTTATGGGTCGCTCATAGCCAAGGGCTTGGGAATACGTGGCAAGAACTTGAAAAAAACGGCATTATTAGTCAAAAAGAGCTGAGCGCTATTAAAAAACATGAGAGAAATTTAAATACCTTACGCATCCGCCTGCACTATTTAGCGAAGCGCCGCGAAGACCGTTTACTATTTGACTTTCAAAACCAACTTGCTGCAAATCTGGGTCTGGTTAATACCAAAAGTAAGCGCGCAAGTGAGCAACTGATGCAGCGCTACTACCGTAGCGTGCGTTACATTAGTTTAATTAATGAAATAGTAATTAAATCATTTGTGAATACCAGTGTGTCAGGTGAGAAAAACAAAGTCATTAATGATGACTTTATCGTACAAAACAACTTACTTGAGTTGGCATCCCCTGACCTTTTTCAGGTTAAGCCCAGCGCTATATTAGAATGCTTTTTGCTGTTACAAACGAATCCAGAACTTGACGGTTTTAGTCCAGTCCTTTTACGGCAATTACAGAATGCCAATAAATTAATTACAAAAGCATTCCGTGAGTCGGAAACTAACCAGCAACTTTTCTTAAGCATATTAAAACAAAAAGAAGGCGTGCATCATAGCATTAGCCGCATGAATCGTTATGGGGTGCTGGGTAAGTATATTCCTGCTTTTGGTAAAATCATTGGTCAAATGCAGCATGACTTGTTTCATGTTTACACAGTTGATGCGCACACCATTAATGTGCTAGCTAATTTGCGCAGATTTAGCAAACCAGAACTGAAGTATGAGTTCCCATTATGTAGCCAGTTGTTCTCAGAATTTGAAAAACCTCATCTACTTTATATCGCTGCTATTTTTCATGATATTGCAAAAGGTCGCGGTGGGGACCACTCAGAGCTAGGTAAAATTGATGCAAGAAGATTTTGTGAATTACACCGCTTAGATGATGACGATACAGCATTAGTATCTTGGTTAGTTGAAATGCATTTACAGTTATCAAAAGTGGCGCAAAAATCAGATTTATCTGATCCTGCTGTCATCGAACAATTTGCCAAAAAAATGGGCACCGAGATGCGCCTCATCGCTTTGTATCTGTTAACTGTAGCAGACGTTAGGGGTACAAGCCCAACTGTTTGGAATGCTTGGAAAGCGAGATTGCTAGAGAGCTTATTCTTAGAAACCAGACAAGTGTTAAATAATGAATCATTTAGCGTCAAAAATGCTATAAAAGACCGTCAAAATAAAGCAAGTGCAAAATTACAGAAATATGACCTTAAACCCACGTCATATGAGAGTTTTTGGAATGAAGTTGGAGAATCCTATTTCTCACGTTACAACAGTAATGAAATTGCTTGGCAGACACGTTTACTCATTCCCCATGTCTATACTGAAAAACCCATTGTTCGTGCGCACTTAAGTAGCGAAGGCGATGGAATTGAGGTGATGATTTATACAAAAAATCAGCAAGATTTATTTGCTAGAATTTGTAATTTCTTTGACCGCCTTGGTTACAATATCGGCCAAGCTAAAATTTATACCACCAATCACAACTATGCACTGAACAATTTTATTGTTCTAGATCAATCAACTACAGAAATAAGTTATAGTGGATTATTAAAACATATAGAAGAAAAACTGTACGATAAAATTCTGTCAACTACGCCAATTGAGGCACCAATCAAAGGCCGGTTGAATCGACAAGTTAAACATATGCCGATAAAAACAGAGGTGTCATTTGATGCTGCGCCTGATAGTAATTATTTAATGCTTGATATTATCACTTGTGATTTACCCGGTTTATTAGCGAGTATTGCCTTTATTTTCATTAAGCATAATGTGATGATCCACAATGCAAAAATCAACACACTAGGCAATCGAGCTGAAGATACCTTTTTAATCTCGGATATGAATAACAAGCCATTAAGTGCTGCAAAACTAGGCAAACTTAAAGATGATCTTCTTAAGTTGTAAATTGACAAGATGTATTTAAAGATGATGAGCCAGCTAGAGGGTATTAATCTTTACCGAATAAATCTCTAGTGTAGACTTTGTCTCGCACATCTTTTATTTCATCGGTAATACGATTTGCAACAATTACATTAGCCGTTTGTTTAAATAACTCAATGTCGTTTACCACCTTAGAGTTAAAGAAACGCTCTTCATGATAGGTCGGCTCATAGATGATCACCTTAATTCCACGTGCCTTGATTCGCTTCATAATGCCTTGAACTGAGGATGCACGATAATTATCTGAACCTGTTTTCATGGTTAAACGATAAATGCCAACAACTTCAGGGTTACTCTTATAAATGCTTCTAGCTATAAAGTCTTTTCTTGTACTATTGGCATCCACAATCGCACTAATAATATTGTTAGGAACATTGTTATAGTTTGCGATGAGTTGTTTTGTGTCCTTTGGTAGACAATATCCGCCATACCCGAATGATGGGTTATTGTAATAATTACCTATTCTTGGGTCAGCACAAACGCCTAATATGATATCTTTTGAGTCTAGATTTAACATTTGGGCATA
>JBFIDU010000285.1:0-2662 GCA_041603755.1 Methylophilaceae bacterium | reverse complement strand
TGGGTGCCTTTCGCTACAAAAACACTTATTAAAAAACTCACTAATACGACAAGGATAATCAAAGCAATGCTGATAATGCTAAGCCACTGCATAAAACGAAACTCTTTTTGTGCCTCTGAAACATCAACACCAACTAATATTTTCTGATTATTGTTGAAAGTATGGATTTTGGCCGCATAGGTTTTATTAGAAACGGGATGGTTAAAAACAATAAGACCTTCTTTAAGCCGATCTATTTTGCCCGAAATCACCTCAGGCACTTCACCATTGGGGCCAAAAGCCAGAAATAATCGCCCTAGTCTGACGTTTTCACCATTATTTGATATATCGAATGGTTGATTAGCTGACAAGTGTCTAATTTCGGTATCAATGACTTCCTCTGTACCGTATATAAAATGGCCTCTTTCAAAAAAGTAGCCAAAATAACCAAGTACCGACAGAGAAAAACCACATAATAAAGTAAATAGCAATGCCATTTTAAAGCTAGAGCTTTTAGCATAACTATTACTTGCTCCTAATTTACTCATCACATTCAATAATATAACCAGAGCCACGAACCGTTTGAATAATAGAAGAATCAAACCCTTTATCAATCTTGCTACGTAATCGGCTAATATGGACATCAATCACGTTTGTTTGTGGATCAAAATGATAATCCCAAACATTTTCGAGGAGCATTGTCCGCGTGACTACTTGATTTTTGTGCTTGAGTAGATATTCCAGCAAACTAAACTCACGTGTTTGCAGTTCAATCACTTGATTTTTCCGCATTACTTTGCGCGACATCAAATCAACTTTTAAATCGCCTACCTGTAGTAGTGTTTGCGTTTTCTGTTGCAACTGACGACGCCCCAATATTTCTACGCGTGCTAATAACTCACTGAATGCGAAAGGTTTTACCAGATAATCATCCCCACCTGAGCGCAAGCCATTTACTCGGTCATCTACTTCACCCAGGGCGCTTAAAATAAGAATAGGGACTTGCTTCTCTAAAGCCCTAAGTGCTTTAATGATAAATAAGCCATCCAACTCAGGTAACATCCTATCAATAATCAATACATCATATTGCTCAGTTGTCGCCATAAAGAGACCATCCTTACCATTAGAGGCAATATCAGCAGCATGACGCGACTCTCTTAAGCCCTTGGCAATAAAAGTGGCTACTTCATGGTCATCTTCAATTATGAGTACTCGCATAGGCATAGGTATAGCACACTTTTTTTATTAAAACATCATCGCCAGAATAAACAATGTGAATTTTTTTACAGTTCTATTCAGTTACAATAACGCCTTCTCAAAAATGCAGACAATTAAACAAGTTCATGAGTACTTTAAAAAAAGAAATTAGCAAAAGACGCACCTTTGCCATTATTTCTCACCCGGATGCTGGTAAAACCACGCTTACTGAAAAATTACTTTGGTTTGGCGGCGCGATTCAAGTTGCTGGTGAGGTTCGTGGTCGCAAGGCAGCACGGCATGCCACTTCTGACTGGATGGAACTAGAAAAGCAACGTGGTATTTCTGTGACTTCATCAGTGATGCAGTTTCCGTACCGTGAACATATGATTAACCTACTTGATACACCGGGCCATGATGACTTCTCGGAAGACACCTATCGTACACTCACAGCGGTAGACTCTGCTGTCATGGTCATTGATTCTGTAAATGGCGTAGAAGCACAGACCATTAAACTGTTGAATGTATGCCGTATGCGGGATACACCAATCATTACCTTCATTAACAAACTGGATCGTGAGAGTCGTGAACCCATTGAGCTGTTAGATGAAATTGAAACCACATTAGGCATGGAGTGCGCACCGATGACATGGCCTATTGGCATGGGTAAAACATTTCGTGGGGTTTATAGTCTTGTGAATGACAAGATTTTCTTTTTTGACCCGCGTGCCGAAAAAGGCACATCAGAAATCATAGAGGGTTTGGATAATCCACGTTTAGATGAACTGCTGAAGACTCAAGCAGATGACTTACGCATGGATATTGAGTTAGTCAGAGGCGCATCTCATAGCTTTGATAAAACGCGCTATTTGAGCGGTAAGCAAACACCTGTCTTTTTTGGTTCTGCTGTCAATAACTTTGGTGTCCAATCACTTTTAGATGCTGTTGTCGATTTATCCCCAACACCGCAAGCAAGGCAAACCGCTACACGTGAGGTGGCTGCTACAGAAGATAAGTTTTCAGGTTTTGTTTTTAAGATTCAAGCCAATATGGATCCCAAACACCGAGATCGTATTGCTTTCTTACGCGTCTGCTCAGGAAAATTTGAACGTGGCATGAAAATTAAACAAGTGGCAACGGGTAAAAATATCAGTGTGAATAATGCGATTACTTTTATGGCACAAGACCGCACGATTATGGATGAAGCCTATTCAGGCGATATTATTGGCATCCCTAACCATGGCACCATTAAACTGGGCGACACTTTCACTGAAAATGAGAATTTAAAGTTTATCGGCATCCCATCGTTTGCGCCTGAATTTTTTCGAAGAGCTAGATTAAAAGATCCTATGAAAATGAAACAGTTACAAATAGGTCTTAAACAATTATCTGAAGAAGGTGCTGCGCAATTATTCCGCCCATTATTAACGAATGATTTGGTGCTTGGTGCTGTTGGTATGCTGCAGTTTGATGTCGTTTTGCATAG
>JBFIDU010000284.1:0-2667 GCA_041603755.1 Methylophilaceae bacterium | reverse complement strand
GTGGTACATGCTTTTGGTTTTCTTGCCAAGCTTTTAACACTTCATGCCAAAGAAGGGTGGCGAATAAGAAACTAGGGTTGGATGACTTACCTTGCATGATTCTGTCATCTGTATTTTTCAATGCCAGCATGACAAATTTTTCACCTAAAGGCTGTTCTAATACAACATCTAGTAACGGCAAAAGACCATGATGCAAGTGTTGAGCACGCAAAATATTGATACTCTCTATGGCGTGGCCAGATAAAAATAGCTTGAGCATTTCGTCAAACAAGCGGCTTGGCGGAACATCATGTAACAGGTCCGCTAATTCTGCAATCGGCTTTTGTGTCGCTTTATCGATTTTTAAGCCCAGTTTTGCGGACAATCTAACTGCTCTTAGCATACGAACTGGGTCTTCTTGATAGCGCTTTGTCGGGTCGCCAATCATACGTAATAGTCGTGCTTTAACGTCAGCTACGCCATTATGAAAGTCTAGCACTTCTTGCGTTACTGGATTGTAGTACAGCGCATTGGCAGTAAAGTCACGTCTGGCAGCATCTTCTTCCATGCTGCCAAAAATATTATCCCTGAGAATACGGCCTGTATCATTCACTGAAGCATCACCTTCATTGTGATGATGTCCTCGGAATGTGGAGACCTCAATCGTTTCTCTTCCCCACAACACATGTACCAGGCGAAATCGTTTGCCGATAATACGTGACCGCCGGAATACCCTTCTGACATCTTCCGGTTCAGCGTTAGTGGCCACATCAAAATCTTTGGGTTTGAAGTCGAGTAATAGATCGCGTACTGCACCACCAACAATATAAGCATCAAAGCCAGCTTCTTGTAATCCTGTACATGTTTTTAAGGCGGCTGCGCTGATTAAGTCTTGATTAATTTTATGTTTTTTGGCGGAAATTCGAGCAACAGTCTTTGGTAAATCACGTTCGGCTTGGTTAATGGCTAATTCAGCTTCTTGACGTTTTTTAAATACTTTGTTTAAAAATTTCTTAATCATTGATGGTTAGATGAATCATTCAGTTCTATTGAGTGGAAGTGTTTTGCCAAAGCACATCAGGCTGACCAGCTTCTTTGTTCAATATGCGACAAAGAACAAACAACAAATCAGACAAGCGGTTGAGATATTGTAAAGAGGCTTCAGTCACAGTTTCTTTTTCATTTAGTGCGTGTAGCGTACGTTCTGCGCGCCTACACACAGTTCTGGCAAGGTGACATTGTGCCGCAGCACGACATCCTCCAGGTAAGATAAACTCTTTTAGTGGCGCCAATGTTTCATTAAAAGCATCTAAACCTGTTTCCAGAGCTTGAATACGCTCAGGTTTTATCATGGCATGGTTTGGTATGCAAATCTCAGCACCCAAATCAAACAAATCATGCTGGACAGCTGTTAAACAACTACGGACAGCATCTGAAACTGGTTCTGTCAGCAGCAAACCAAGAGTAGCATTTAATTCATCCACGTCACCCATTGCTTGCACTCGCAAACTGTTTTTTGCGATTCTGCTGCCATCTCCTAAACCTGTTGTACCATCGTCACCAGTGCGTGTATAGATCTTACTTAATCGATTACCCATTGTGATTGTTTCTAATATAATGTTCCATTATAAATCATGCATCACAAAATATTGAATAATAAGCAACTAAATACACACGCAATCGGGGTCATGGACTCTGGTGTTGGTGGCATTTCTGTACTTAAGCATATTCGTGCTGTCCTACCAAATGAATCTATTGTTTATGTGGCAGATAGCTTACATGCACCTTATGGTAATAAATCTGCAGAGCAAATCATTGAGCGTTGTTTTAAGGTGGCTGACTTCTTATTAGTTCAGCAAGTTAAAGCCTTGGTGGTTGCTTGTAATACGGCCACAGCGGCTGCTATTAAAGACATGCGTACCCGTTATGCCTTGCCAATTATCGGTATGGAACCTGCGGTGAAACCCGCTGCGCAAGCTAGTAAAAATGGTGTTATCGGCGTATTGGCCACAGTCGGTACGCTCAAAAGTGCGCAATACGCCGCCTTGCTTGAAAACTATGGCGCAGGCGTTCAGGTCATAGCACAAGGTTGTGAAGGCTTGGTCGAGTGCGTGGAAAGTGGAGCACTTAGTGATGAAGCAACGCGTAGCTTGCTGCAACAATATTTACAACCACTGTTAGCTGGTGGAGCCGATACCATTGTGCTGGGCTGCACGCATTACCCTTTTCTGCGTCCTTTAATTGCTGAAATCGTTGGGCCAGAAATCGCCATTATTGATACGGGAAAAGCGGTCAGTGTGCAATTACAAAAAAAATTGATGGAATCTAATCTGCTGGCAAATGAATCACAGCAGCCAGATGTGGTGTTTTGGACCAATAGTCCATCTAATCAAGCAAGCAATGTGATTCAACAGCTTTGGGGTGAGGGTGATGTTCAGATTAAAAAGATTGAGTAAAAAATTAAGGCTAACTCTCAGTCTGGTAACAACCGTTTATATGCAGTGGCAATATATTGTATCCATTTCACTGAAATATGAAGTTGATCAACTTTGTGGTTTCTTGCGTCTAAATAAACGCGGGTTACCTCTAATAAACCGACTAATCCAGCGTTCAAGAAATGATTCGTTCTTAGCTGTTTTAAGATAGCCATAACCAAGTACTGAGATAACTAGGGCGCCGAGGGTATCC
>JBFIDU010000283.1:0-2678 GCA_041603755.1 Methylophilaceae bacterium | reverse complement strand
TTCATATTTATTTTGCTGACAACCCAGCTATTACCTATTCCATTCAAGCCAATCAATCTATTCGACTCGCATTGCCTCTTAAAACAATTCAGCGTGGTTATTTAAGGCTACCCAGAATAAAAACCTATACCGAATTTCCACTATCACTCTTTCATGCCTGGTCAAATGTAGATAGCGTTTTTGAGTGCATGGTTTACCCAAAACCAAGTCAAGAAAAAAAACCGATGCCTAGTACGGTAGATACAAATAGGAAAGGCAATGATGCCGCCTATTTGGGCGATGAAGACTTTATTGGTCATAAAACCTATCAGATTGGCGACCTTCCTAGCAAAGTAGATTGGAAAGCCTCTAGCCGAGGAATAGGCATGTACTCAAAAAAATATGCTGGAGAGGCAAGTAAAAGCATCTTTTTGGACTGGGCACACACCACAGGGGATAAAGAAACGCGTATTTCTCAACTGACAAGGTGGGTGATTGATGCCCACGCAGCAAAAATTAAATACGGTCTAAAACTAGGTGGCGGATTAGATTTTGCCCCTAATAATACCGAGGCACACTATCATCAATGTTTAGCGGCGCTGGCGACGTTATGATGCAAAAACAGCTTACTACACAGCATTTGCATTGGCTCCTCATCAGCCTATTAACCGTTGTATTGCTACACAGCGTCAATCTTATTCCTTGGATTACTGTCGCAGCAGTGGCGCTTGGTATTTGGCGATATTTACTGAATAGAAAACAGTGGGCATTACCTAAAATGCACATACTGATTCCAGTGATGTTAATCATTTGCATTGCACTGTTATTTAGCTTTGGTAATAACTTTGGCCGCGATGCCAGCATTAGCTTATTTATCATCATGACGGCAATGAAGTTGCTTGAAACAAAGACACTTCGTGATTACATGTTGGTTATTTCAATCGGATACTTTGCCGTTGCCTGTATCTTTATTTTCAATCAGTCTGCGAGCACTTTTCTATTGAGTCTGATACCTATCATTCTACTAACAACCACATTAATCCAAATAAGCTTGCCACAAACTATACCGGGCATTTATTCGCTTAAGTTAGCTGCCAAACTATTATTACAATCAATACCTCTAATGCTGGTTTTATTTGTACTTTTTCCTCGCTTACCTGGACCAATCTGGGGAATCACAAAAGATGCCTATAGTGGCATGACCGGCTTAAATGACAGCATAGAGCTGGGTGATGTTAGTAACCTTATTCAAAACAGCAGTGTTGCATTCAGGGTGCAATTTGATGGGACAATCCCTCCACGTAATAAGCTTTATTGGCGCGGCCCTGTACTCTCACAACAACAAAATAATAAATGGCTGGCAGCAAACGATAACAGCCAAGCAAAACAAGCATCATTGGAGCCTATTGGTGCAAAAATAAATTATACGATGACGCTAGAACCCCATAATCGCTTATGGTTGCTGCTACTAGACATGCCAACGACTATTCCTAAAATTGCAACACTAAAACAAGCGTATTCTGCCATCGCGAAAGAGCCCATCAGAACACGCACTCGCTATCAGGCAGTATCAAGTCTGCAGTATATCTTAGATAAAACACTCGATACTTCGCAATCAAAAATCGCATTGGATATTGACGCAGAGAGCAATCCTAAATCATTTAAACTGGCAAGGAGCTGGTCACATTTACCGTCTGAAGAAATTATTAGCCATGTATTGCAAATGTTTAATCAACAAACTTTCATTTATACCTTACGCCCACCGCGTCTATCTAACAGTGCAATTGATGACTTCTTGTTCAACACAAAAAAAGGATTTTGTGAGCACTATGCAACTAGCTTTGTCTACTTGATGCGTGCTGCTGGCATACCTGCCCGCATCGTCACTGGCTATCAAGGCGGCGAATTGAATCCTAATGGCAACTATCTCATCGTGAGACAATCAGATGCCCACGCATGGGCTGAAGTATGGCTGAAAAATAAAGGCTGGGTAAGGATTGACCCGACAGCAGCTGTCGCCCCTGAACGTATAGAGCTAGGTATTGATCAGGCAGTATCCGAAGTTGATGCATTGCCAATTTTTGTTAGACCCGGCGCGCAATGGCTTAAAAACGCTTACTTCAACTGGGACAATATTAATAATAACTGGAATCAATGGGTACTTGGTTATGATAATCAAAAGCAACTCGATTTTTTACAAAAAATCAGTGGCAAAGACTTATCTATGATGGATATTGCTATTGGGATGGTAGCCATAATGCTAATAACAATGCTAATAATGGCGGCATTTTTATTAAGCAAAGCATCACAAAAACTTAATCCAGTTCAGAGAGCTTATGCAAAGCATATAAAACAGTTACAAAAATATGGCCTATTTAAAAATCCGTCTGAAGGTGCACTAGACTTTGCGCATAGAGTTGCAAACATCATTCCAGATCAATCAACAAAAGTACTTGAAATCGCCACGCTGTATAATGCATTGCAATATAACAAACCAAAAATGGATAAACAAAACTTACAATTACTGAAAGATCGTATCCGAGACTTCAAAGTTGCTAGACATGACTGATATACACGCGCAATTTATGCAAGTCGCATTAGACTTGGCCAAACAAGCTGCCATCAACGGTGAAGTACCGGTTGGCGCAGTTGTTGTTAACAATGGAGAAATCATTGGTCGTGGTAGTAATGCACCGATT
>JBFIDU010000282.1:0-2683 GCA_041603755.1 Methylophilaceae bacterium | reverse complement strand
CTCGCGAGTTAAATCGCAAGCATGCACGCATTGTACAAGCTAACGGTAAATCTGAAAGTATGGTGAATTTATATCCAGAACCCACGACTAAACTCATTAATACCAATGCAATCAAACGTAATAAGGCAGAGCCAGATAAAAAATTATCAAATTTGTAAACAGAAAGCGTAAGATAGGATGAACCAAATCACCACAGAAGCATCACTTATTAAAATGAATGCATCCGATTTATTTGTTAAAGCACTAGAAAATGAAGGTGTTGAAAGAATTTATGGTGTTCCAGGCGAAGAGAATCTAGATTTTTTAGAAGCACTCCGAAAGTCTAACATTGAGCTTATCCTAACACGTCATGAACAAGGTGCAGCGTTTATGGCGGCTACTTATGGTCGTTTAACGGGCAAGCCTGGCGTTTGTTTATCAACACTTGGTCCTGGAGCTACTAACCTCGTGACTGGTGCCGCTTATGCACAACTAGGCGGCTTTCCACTTGTAATGATTACTGGCCAGAAACCCATCAAGCATAGTAAACAAGGTTTGTTTCAAATCATTGATGTAGTCAGCATGATGAAGCCAATCACCAAATATGCGAAACAAATCGTCAATGTCGATATGATTCCATCCATGGTGCGCGAAGCATTCAGACTAGCCTCAGAAGAGCGCCCAGGAGCAGCGCTTTTAGAGCTGCCGGAAGATATTGCAGCAGAGGAAGTAAAAGATAATACAACGCCTGTATTTAGCATTAGTAAGCACCGCTATCCGCATGCAGATCGTGAAATTCTTGATTACGCTGCTACCATGATTAAAGAAGCAAAACATCCACTTATCATGATCGGTGCAGGTGCCAATCGAGCAAGAATTTGGCAAGCATTACACTACTTTGTTGATGTTACTGGGATACCATTCGCTAATACACAAATGGGTAAAGGTGTTATTTGGGGTCGTAGAGAAAAGCACCTTGGCACTGCCGCTTTGTCAGACGGTGATTACATTCATTGTGCCATTGATCGTGCTGATCTGATTATTAATGTTGGTCATGACGTGGTAGAGAAGCCGCCATTTTTTATGGTACATGGTGGTGCAAAAGTCATTCACGTTAACTTTAAGTCAGCCCAGGTAGATAATGTCTATTTTCCCCAACTGGAAGTGGTCGGTGATATTGCCACTTCAATTCAACGAATAGCAAACCGAGTTGGCACTACCGATACACATGACTTTTCTTACTTTATGAAAGTACGTGGCTATGTCATGGAGCACATTAATGAAGGTAGTGATGACCCAAGCTTCCCAATGAAACCACAACGCTTTGTTGCCGATATTAGAAAAGTTATGCCTGCTGATGGCATCATCGCATTAGACAATGGTGTCTATAAAGTTTGGTTTGCACGTAATTATTTCGCAGAACTAGCCAACACAGTGCTACTGGATAATGCCTTGGCAACGATGGGCGCAGGCTTACCATCTGCGATGGAGGCGGCGCGTTTATACCCTGACCGAAGAGTAATGGCAATCTGCGGTGATGGTGGTTTTATGATGAACAGTCAAGAAATGGAAACAGCTGTGCGCTTAAAACTAAACTTGGTTGTGTTAATTTTAAATGATAGTTCGTATGGCATGATTCGCTGGAAACAATATGGCATGGGCTTAGAAGATTACGGCCTCCAATTTAATAACCCTGACTTTGTTATGTATGCCAATAGCTATGGTGCAACTGGGCATCGAGTAGAAAATCCTGAAAGTTTTATTCCACTGATTAATGAGTGTTTCGAGAAAGGCGGCGTACATCTGATTGATTTACCCGTTGATTACTCAGAAAACACCAAAGTTTTGATTGATGAGCTACGCGCGCGCGTATGCGTTATTTAATTAACACATGACTAGTCCATCGACACAATCATCTCTTTTGTGGTGAGCAGTATTTCTCTCAAAAAACATAACAAAGCAATAATAATCGCCCCCATTGAAGAGAGAAAACTTAACAAAACCATATGCGCCATACTAAACCCTGACTCTACCGATATAAACAAACTAGCAATTGAAATGCACACCAACAGTGCTGCTAAAGTAGCAAAACCAATGGCTATTCGCAGCCAAGTGATTCGTCTAACGGTCACATGCAACTCATGTTTATGTTCTTTACGCATCTCCGGCGACAAGCCATTCACTATTCTTGCTCGATCAATCGCACGACCTAAACGGCCAACCATGACGTTTAATATTGAACCGATACCCGTCAATAAAAAAACAGGCGCAACAGCATCGCGGATGGCTTCAGAAACTAGATGAATGTCAGTAATTGGCATTGGGATAGGAAAAAAAGGATTTTGACTGCATGAATAAAATATACATCACAATAATATTAAAAAAACGATTGATTGTTTAAAATGCAATCATCACTTCATTTCGCCTTAAGAATGGAAGTGTCCAAGGCGGGTTATAACGAGCTAATTCAGGACTACCTGTTGGGGTAATATTATTATCTTTCATCCACGTCAATAATTCACTGGTTTTTTTTGCCACTTTATCTTCTTCAGCAAACCAAGAAAATCGTATCACCGCATATCGCTGACTAGGTATCTGACGCAATGTCACTACCGGATTGTTTGGTTTTGGTATTGTTTCCATCGTATATTGACTAGGCATGACAAAATGCATACGCCACATACCCTCTGTCTTTTGCATCGTG
>JBFIDU010000281.1:0-2697 GCA_041603755.1 Methylophilaceae bacterium | reverse complement strand
AGCCCAATATCGAACCAAGTTAGAGGCTCAGCATCATGATATTGAAACTTACGGTTTTGCAGGCTTCTTTGGACTGCCAATAGCATACGCTCCAAGTATTAGCAAAAATAGCAGACCACAACTACCTGGGTTGTTGAAGCCAACATTAGTTGCACAACAAGTAGCCCCTGTAGCAGATACAAATAAAGCACGTAATAAAATACAAAAGAAACTTAGCTGGAAAATGGCCGCTGATATTGCACCATCAACCTTTGGTCTCATTGAGTCACAAGGATTACTGAAGATATTTGATTTACTCAAGCAATCGATTTTTGGGTCGAACAGCAGTGCTACTGTATTGAATAAAAATCAAGAGTGGCTAATTAAAGGCGGTAAAGACGATTTCACAACGCAAGATTTAGCAGCACTAGCGAAAGCTATTTTACAAGGCATTGGTTTAAAAACACCATACGCGCCTACAGTATTAATTGTTGGACACGGCAGCCTATCAAGTAATAACCCACACGCTTCTGGTCTGGATTGTGGCGCTTGTGGTGGCCAATCAGGTGAAGTAAATGCTTCTGTTCTTTGTTATCTATTAAATCGTAAAGACATTAGAGCAGCACTACATGAAGACGGCATCAGCATCCCTGACACTACAACTTTTGTACCGTGTCTACATAACACAGTGACTGATGAAATCATTGTACTGAATGAATCAACAACTAAAGAAAAGATTGATGAATCATGGAAAACTTGGCTTAAAACTGCAACCAACGATTGCCAACAACAACGTGCATCGATGGATACGCAATTGTTTAATCATGTGCAAAATATGCAAAAAGAGCTAACCAAAAGAAGTCAAGACTGGGCACAGCTGAGACCTGAATGGGGCTTGGCGAATAATGCCGCCTTTGTTGTTGCACCACGGGCAAAAACAAGAGGTGTTGATTTTGAAGGCAGAAGCTTTTTACATGACTACACATGGCAAGCGGATGATAAATTCGTATTGTTAGAGCAAATCATGACAGCACCCATGATAGTGACCAACTGGATTAATTTACAGTATTACGCCAGTGTCACAGACAATCAACATTATGGTAGTGGCAATAAGATGCTACATAACGTTGTTGGTGGAAATTTTGGAGTGTTTGAAGGTAACGGCGGTGACCTAAGAATTGGATTACCCCATCAATCGCTACATGATGGCAACAGTTGGCGCCATCAACCTGTACGTTTGAATGTATATATTGATGCCCCTAAAAATGCATTGAATATGATTATCCAGAAACATGCCATGGTAAAAGACTTGGTTGAAAATCAATGGCTATGCTTATTCCAATGGGATACTGAGAGCAACAGTATTTGGCGATATAACAAAGGCGCTTGGGATAAAATCAATGTTAAACAACCACAATCATTGAATAGAGTTATCGAGATGGATGGAACAAAAATTAAAGTTCGCCAAAAGAAAATTGAAGTCTACGGCAAACCTGTACAAGTGGATGATTATAGTCAGGTTGTATTAGATAACGCTTAATGTAACCTCGCTTGAATACAGTTGCGATCCTTAGTTGTACTGAAAAAAGTCAGTCATAAAAAAGGTTCGCAACCTATTCGCTCCAAAACAATATGGTTTAAAATTAGATGATCGCTTCAACTGTATCAGCAATTGCCGCATACAAGTCACGTGTGGACGCTATAGCAGACGCCTGCACATCTGCCGCGTTAATAATCTGACCATTTGCACCAACTAAAGATCGAGTAGCTGTTGCACTAGCTACCACCGTTGGCAAATAACCTAAATTAAAAGCGCCATGTGCTGTTGAGTTGATGCACATATGTGTCATGAAGCCTGCAAGAATAATCTGTTCGACCCCTTGTGCTTTTAATTGTGCATCTAAATCGGTTTGAATAAACGAATTTGGATAATGTTTTGTAATAACAGGTTCTCCAGACTGTGGCGCCACTTGTTCAATAAATGCGCCAATTTCACTGTTAATATCGTAGGGTGAGTCTTCACCACCATCGTGTCGAATATGAAAAATAGGGACATTTTTTTCTCTAGCAATTTTTAACAGTTTTTCAGCTTCTTGTAGCGCCTCATCCATACCTGATAACCTCATCACACCTTGGGTGTAGGTATTCTGGCAATCAATCATGATTAATGCTGAATTTTCTATATTCGCTGGCTCATGGCTTAGACCAACAACCTCTCGTAAACTGCGCAATTGATTCGTTGTCATTTAATTATCTCCTCTTCAGTTTTCACTTTAATTATTGATTGTCTGAATGCCACACTTGCTTGTTTAAACTATTAACTTGTATCTTAAACCTAAAGACCCATATGGGGTGATAATGCTTAATATTACTTTTTGAACCATCGACATATTCATTTATGATGCATGAAAGGTAAATGTATTAACACATGAGGACTAACTGATAATGGCAATAGCATTTATTCATCCTACAGCACAGCCTATGAAAGCTTAATGATATAAAATGCAAGAATTACATGATGTTATCGTTTGTGAGTATTGTGATGCTATTCATCAAAAAACTGCATTATCAACAGAAGAATGTGCCTATTGCTCTCGCTGTGGTAGCGAGCTTGAGTTGTTTGACCAGCAGCCCAACTTGCACCTGCTTCCGCTCAGCTTAGCAGGCATCATGTTGTTTATCATTGCCAATGCATTCCCTATTCTTGAAATGGAAATT
>JBFIDU010000280.1:0-2711 GCA_041603755.1 Methylophilaceae bacterium | reverse complement strand
TTTTATTTGCCGAAAGATTATTTTTTAAGGTTGTCTAAGCTACAACCAGTTTGTGGGTGCAGGCTAAGCAACAACATGCCGCCAGCAATACCAATATATAAGAAAAATACTTCAGGTATTACACGGCCTAATACGATGGCTAAGAAAATTGATAAGACAGTTAAGACAAGTGCGCAAATTTTGGTTTTATAACCCAATAGCAAACCAAAGCCAGCGATGAGTTGAACTAATATTAAGACTGGTGCAAAAACTGCTGGCAAGCCAAATTGACCTAGTGTGACTTGGTACTGCACATAGCCATCTGGATTATTCATAATACTGCTTAAACGTAAGAAAACTAGACCTAAAAAAACAAGTGCGAGTAAGATTCGTGCTGTTGCTGTTTGATACTTTTGCATCATTTATCCTTCTGGTTCACATAGTAAATTTATGCATGCATAATGCCTGTAACTGTAACTCACTGCAAGCATGACAAAATTGAAACAAACATTTTATATTAAACAGGTTGCTTGGTCGACTTATGAGGCTGAATTACGATTCATACGAGAGTCAGTATTTATTAAAGAGCAGTCGGTACCAGTATCGTTAGAATGGGATGGTTTAGATGCTGATGCTACGCATTTAATCGCCATTGATTATCAAAATCATGCACTGGGTTGTGCGCGTATTGTTAATCAAAACAGTATAGGTCGTATGGCAGTATTGCAAGAAAAGCGTGGTTTGGGCATAGGCTTATCGTTATTGAATGCAGCAGTTGAGCATTGTCGCGCCCAGGGTCAAATGCTGGCCAAACTTTCAGCACAAATGCATGCAGTACCATTTTATGAAAAATCTGGCTTTACTGTAAACAGTGCACCCTATCTAGATGCCAATATTTGGCATGTTGATATGCAACTTTATATTTAAGTCAGTTTCTTTAAATTGTATAATCGTATAAATCAAAAAGATTTTTTTATTAATTGTTAAGGGAAACTATGTCAAAACCAGTTATTTTTAAAGCAGGTGAAGCTACACTGTATACTGAAGGAAAAGATACTTCAGCAGCAATGCCTGAAATTTTGATCGGTGCAGTGGATGGGCCAGTGGGTCAAGCATTTGCTAACTTGATGCAACAATCTAAAGGCCATACGGCTATGTTTGCGGTACGCGACCTAAATCAAATGGTACGTCCTGTTTGTATGACTGTCCCTAAAGTAACATTAAAAGACTCTGCTAATATTGAGTTGTTTGGTGGTTTAGTGCAGGCAGCAACTGCCGATGCGATTTTAGATTGCGTGATCGAGGGTATTATCCCTAAAGATCAAGTAAATGATTTATGTATTATCAGCTTGGTTTGGATTGATCCAGGCGCAGCAAAAGATCCAAATTTAGACAAAAAAGATATGTACAAAAACAATTATGAAGCAACAAAATTGGCAATTAAACGTGCAATGAACGATGAACCAAGTATTGATGAATTAATTGCAAACAGAAATAAAATTAAACACTGTATGTGGGAAGATAGCTGGGATCAAGATTAAGTCAGTGTCATAATCTGATATAGTGTTTGTTGTAAGGAGGCAATCATGGCAGAACATAATGTATGTAAAGAAGCTTTTGATAAGCTATGCGAAGATATTAATGCCGATGGCAAGTCTGAAATTAAAGAGTCGGATTATTGGTTATTTGAGCTAGGCTTTCGCTCGGCAATTGAAGAACTATTAACGATTGCAGATGCAGGGCAGCAAAGCAGAAAATTTGTGTCGCCGCGTTTTCAAATGTTAGCTGAGCGGATTCTTCACTCACGGCCTCATTAAATTGAAAAAAGTAGCTTCGGCTACTTTTTTTATGTTTAACGTTTCCATCAATACTAAATAATATGCGTATTTTTATTTATATCAAGTTAGCACTATTATCTTTAACGTTATTTGCTTGCAGCAGTGAGAGTAAGTTACCTGCACTACCATCAAATTCAACCGTACTGATTTTAGGCGATAGTTTGAGTTATGGCACAGGTGCTACAAAAGGAGAAGACTATCCTACGCTGTTAGCACAGAATACTGGCTGGCAGATTATCAATGCAGGCGTGCCTGGTGATACTGCTGCGCAAGGTTTAGCTAGATTGCCTAATTTATTAGTAGAACATCAGCCAAATTTGTTAATTATTGAACTTGGAGGTAATGACTTTTTAAAAAAAGTACCGATTACACAAACGGAAAATAATTTAAAAGCGATTATTGAACTGGCAAAACGCAATCAAGTAATGACACTATTAATTGCAATACCGGATTATCAACCAGTCAAAGCGGCGTTTGGCGGTTTGACTGATCATGCACTATACGAAAAGCTCTCGCAAGAGACAGAAACACCTCTGATCGAAGATATTTTTTCTGATGTGTTATCGAAGAATGCACTTAAAGCAGATTACGTTCATCCTAATGCGATGGGTTATCGTCAGGTAGAGTCGCAACTGCGTGCATCTTTAATTGATTTAGGTCTGTTAAAAAATTAAGTAAGTGCTCGCGAGTTGATCCGGTTATATGTTGTCACATACATGTGATGGTTTACCATCAGGCCCCTCTTCAATCGGTGAATAAGGTTTGGGCATCATGCCCTGCATCATTTCACCACATTTGCTCATTTCTTTTAGTGCTGGGTCATTCTTCATTTGCATGCTGTATTCCATCGCGGTAGTCATGGCTTTATCACGTTTACCAGCTTTGCATAGCGCT
>JBFIDU010000279.1:0-2713 GCA_041603755.1 Methylophilaceae bacterium | reverse complement strand
CATTTGTGTGGGCGTAGGTTGTTTTTTAGTCACCACTTTAATGTCGGCTACTTGTAAATCATGATTGTCGGCACTTTGTATCAAAATACCGGAACCAACACGTTTGCTATCCATCGCATTGCGACCTTGTTCCCACGCGCTTTTACCGCCTTTTGGTAAAGCGATTTTAAGTACACGCACATTGGCTTTGTTGGCAAACACAGCTAATGCTTCTTGCGTAAAGTCAGGCGCAATGAGTACTTCAACAAATTGCTTTGCAACAGCTTCTGCAGCTGCACCATCTAGCGTACAGTTAAAAGCGATAATGCCACCAAAAGCACTAGTTGGATCGGTTTTAAACGCCTTACTATAAGCATCTAATGCATTCGCACCGAGTGCGACACCACACGGATTGGCATGTTTCACAATCACGCAGGCATTACTGGTGAACGATTTAACTGCCTCCCACGCGGCATCAGAGTCGGCAATATTGTTATAGCTTAGTTCCTTACCTTGCAGTTGCTTTGCAGTTGCAAGGCTGCCATCTGCAGGACCTAAGTCACGGTAAAAAGCTGCTTGTTGATGCGCGTTTTCACCATAGCGTAAGTCTTGTACTTTCATAAAACTGCTGTTCATCTGAGCAGGGAATTGATTAATAACTGGTTTGTTAGCTGCTTCAGTTGCTTCAAAATCGATTGCTGAAAGGTAATTACTAATTGCGCTATCGTATTGGGCAATGCGGTTAAATGCTGCTACAGATAATTTGAAACGTGTGGCTTTGCTAATAGCGCCCTGATTGCTATTTAATTCTGCAATCACTGATTCATACTGGCTCGCATCAGTTAATACGGTCACATCGTTCCAGTTTTTAGCTGCAGAGCGCACCATGGCTGGCCCGCCAATATCGATATTTTCTATCGCATCTTCTAAGGTGCAATCGGCTTTGGCAACTGTGGCCTCAAATGGATAAAGATTCACTGCTAGTAAATCAATGTCTTCGATTCCGTTCTCTTTCATAGCAGATACATGCTCAGGTAGATCTCGCCGACCAAGTAAAGCACCATGTACCTTTGGATGTAATGTTTTTACGCGACCATCTAGCATTTCAGGAAAGCCTGTGAATTCGCTCACTTCTTTGACAGGAATCTGGTTGTCACGAAATAATTTGGCAGTGCCACCAGTTGAAAGAATCTCAATATTAAGTTGATTTAGGGCTTTTGCTAATTCGACTATCCCTGTTTTGTCTGAAACGCTAATCAGCGCACGTTTAATCTTAGCCATAGTTTAACTCTTGTGTTTTTAATGATGTATCGTTGGTAGCTTAAATATTGATTGATTGTTTTTTGAGTCAAAATAACCCAAGCAAAGGCAGTCTAATCAATGTTATACAAAGCCATTTTTTTACGCAAAGTGTTGCGGTTAATTCCAAGCATATCGGCAGCTTTGCTTTGGTTGCCACCAACTTTATGAAGAATGTATTCCAGCATCGGTTTTTCAACACAGCCTAAAACCATGTCATAGATAGCATGGGGTGGTTGTCCATCTAAATGCATAAAATAATCATCAAGTGACTCTATGATTGCTTGGCTTAATTTGCAGTCTTTACTCATTATGCTGCAATGGCCTCGCTCGTGCTTGCTGGCTCTTCCTCATAAACCAAACGCTCATTTTTTGTTCGTAGTTCGGCAAAAAAGTCACTAATTGCTTGAAGCTGTAGTTCAGTTGTTTGCAGTGTATTCATATGATGGCGAAATGAAGCAGAACCTGAAAGGCCTTTGGTGTACCAAGAAATGTGCTTGCGTGCAACGCGCATGCCAGTTAGTTCGCCATAGAACTCATACAAGTCATGCAAGTGTTCTCGCATTACTGTATGAATTTCATCTACAGTTGGTGGCAACATATGTGAGCCAGTTGTTAAATAATGCTCAATTTCACGGAAAATCCAAGGTCTACCTTGTGCTGCGCGACCAATCATCACAGCATCAGCACCCGTATAATCTAATACAAACTTTGCTTTTTCTGGGGTAGTGATATCCCCATTCGCAATTAATGGAATACGAATCGCTTGTTTTACAGCCGCAATCGTATCGTACTCAGCATCACCTTTATATAGGCAAGCGCGCGTACGGCCATGCATGGCTAAAGCTTGAATGCCAATATCTTCTGCCATTTTGGCTATTTGTATAGCATTACGATTATCTTTATCCCAACCTGTTCTAATCTTAAGTGTAACTGGGACATCAACCGCATTAACCACAGCTTTTAAGATTTGCGCTACAAGCGGCTCATCCTTTAATAGTGCAGAGCCAGCCATGACATTACAAATCTTCTTCGCTGGGCAGCCCATATTGATATCAATGATTTGCGCGCCATTGTCTACATTGTGCTTGGCTGCTTCTGCCATCATCGCTGGATCAGCCCCTGCAATTTGCACAGAAATTGGATCCACTTCACCTTCATGATTGGCGCGCCTGCGCGTTTTCTCGCTGCCATAAAGCAAAGAATTAGACGTAACCATCTCAGAAACAGCTAAACCGGCCCCCATTTTTTTGCATAACTGACGGAAAGGTCTATCAGTAACGCCAGCCATTGGCGCTACAACGAGATTGTTTTTTAGAATATGCTTGCCGATTTGCATCTAAACACTTCTTGCAGAAAAGTCGTTTATTTTATACGCAAACGGGCGGTGAGGGAACTATAAATTGCTAGAGTAGGGTGTGTAAAAAGGTTATTT
>JBFIDU010000278.1:0-2730 GCA_041603755.1 Methylophilaceae bacterium | reverse complement strand
TTGTTTTCGTCAACCGTGATTTTAGCGCCTTCGCTTGGGACCTTTATTTTTGATGCCATTGCTCGTTTCCTAATAAATGATAATTTTATTTAATAAGCCATTCAATGTTGTGTGTCAATTCAGTGCACACGAGAAACACCCAACTTTAAAAGACTATATTGATATTCCGAATGTGTATGCAGCAGGGCGGCTTGATACAGATTCTGAAGGATTACTTATTTTAACTGATGATGGCGGTTTGCAACACCGTTTAAGCCACCCCAAACATAAAGAAATTAAAACTTATTGGGTCCAAGTTGAAGGAGCTCCTCAAAAAGAAGATTTGTCACCGCTACATTTGGGGGTTGACTTGGGTGATTTTATAAGCAAACCAGCTCAAGCTCGCATCATTGAGGAGCCAGCTAACTTATGGCAACGTGTACCTCCAATCAGAGAACGTAAAAATATTCCAACTACATGGCTTGAAATAAAGATTAATGAAGGTAAAAATAGACAAGTAAGACGCATGACAGCAAAGGTTGGTTTTCCAACTTTACGATTAATAAGGGCAACAATAGGCGCTTATTCTTTAGATAACCTTGCATTGGGGGAGTATAAAATTTTGAAGAAATGATTATCTGTAGGAATGATGCATGAAGCCAGTAGTTGTATTTAGACATGCCCAATGCGAGGGCGCCGGCTATTTAGGAATTTTTCTAAATCAAGAAAAAATACCTTGGCAAGAGGTTCGTATTGATCTTGGTGAACAAATACCGAAAGAGGTCAGCCGATATAGTGGGTTAGTTTTCATGGGCGGGCCAATGAGCGTTAATGATAACCTACCTTGGATACCGCAAGCCATTCAATTAATTCAGCAGGCTTTTGAACATGATATTCCTGTTATTGGGCACTGCTTAGGCGGCCAACTGATGAGCAAGGCATTAGGGGCTAGTGTGATTAAAAACCCTGTTGAAGAAATTGGCTGGGGTGCATTACATGTTGATGAAAGTGCCGATGCTAAAAAATGGTTTGGCAATACTAAACAGTTTTTAGGATTCCATTGGCATGGTGAAACTTTTACTTTGCCTGCAGGCGCAAAACGATTATTGTTCAGCGAATATTGTGATAATCAGGCTTATGCTATTGGCAAACATCTAGCGATGCAATGCCATGTAGAAATGACGGGTGAGCTGGTCAGAAAGTGGTATCAATGTTGGGGGCCACAAATTGAGTCATCGTTAAGTCCAGCAGTACAATCAAAGCAAGAAGTGCTAGAAAACTTGTCTGATCGCATCAAGCAATTGAACCAGCAAGCCCATGCTTTATATGCCAAATGGGCAATGGGCTTGAATGCTTAGTTTATAAATTTATCCAGCAAACTTATCTCTCTCATAAGCTGCTATTGATTGAATCGGGAGCCGTTGTGGTAAAATCCGAGTTCATTTTAATATTGAGATTTCACCATGTCAGGTAACACCATTGGCACACTATTCACGCTAACATCATTTGGCGAGTCGCATGGCCCAGCTATTGGTGGAATAGTTGATGGTTGCCCGCCTGGCCTAGCCATATGTGCCGAAGACCTACAAGTTGACTTAGATCGACGCAAACCAGGTACTTCGCGACATGTTACACAGCGCAAAGAGGACGATTTGGTTGAAATATTGTCAGGTGTGTTTGAAGGCAAAACCACAGGCGCACCCATTGGTTTGCTAATCAGGAACACAGATCAACGCAGCCAGGACTACAGCAAGATTAAGGATACCTTTCGACCAGGACATGCTGACTACACTTATAGCCAAAAGTATGGAGTACGTGATTACCGCGGTGGAGGGCGTTCTAGTGCCCGAGAAACAGCAGTGCGCGTGGCAGCAGGCGCGATTGCAAAGAAGTGGTTGAAAGAACGTTACGGTGTGACTGTACGCGGCTATATGAGCCAGCTGGGTCCAATAGAAATTCCATTCCAGCGTTGGGAATATGTTAATGAGAATCCTTTTTTTTCACCCAACAATGATGTGTTAACTGAATTGGAACAATATCTGGATACAATCAGAAATGAACGTGACTCTGTAGGCGCACGTATTAGTGTTGTCGCCGAAGGGGTGCCAACAGGCTGGGGTGAGCCAGTTTTTGATCGATTGGATGCAGATATTGCACATGCCATGATGGGGATTAACGCTGTTAAGGGTGTTGAGATTGGTGCTGGCTTTGATTGTATTTCGCAACGAGGGTCGGAGCACTCCGATGAGATGACTTCGGCAGGGTTTGCAACTAACCATGCTGGAGGTGTGCTTGGTGGCATCTCCACTGGACAGGCAATAAAAGTCAATATCGCATTGAAGCCAACATCTAGTATCCCACAAGCACGATGCTCAATTGATAAGGCTGGTAATGATATCAATATGCAAACAACTGGACGCCATGATCCATGTGTTGGTATTCGTGCAACACCAATAGCAGAAGCCATGCTTGCCTTGGTGTTAATGGATCACGCATTACGACATCGCGCACAAAATGCAGACGTAACGCCTGAAACACCAGCCATATAATTTCCATATTACTCATTTAGCTTTTGACCAATACGTTACATAGAAATCTAGCTAGTTTCTATTTTGTCTATTATTTCTTTGTAGGTGTATTTGTGCCTTATTGGGCCTTATATTTACAATCAGAACGATTTACGCCAGTCGAAATTGGTGTATTGATGTCACTGTTCCAGATTAGTCGTATTTTTGCACCAAACTTTTGGGG
>JBFIDU010000277.1:0-2740 GCA_041603755.1 Methylophilaceae bacterium | reverse complement strand
GTTATTGCTGAGCGAGTTACTGGAGGACGTTATATTGATATAAAAATTGATCGACTCAAAATTGCACGGTATGGTTTAAATATTGATGATGTGCAAATGCTGGTTTCGATGGCAATTGGTGGAGACAATATTGCCGAGAAAATTGACGGTCTCGCACGATTTCCTATCAGCGTTAGGTTCCCAAGGGAGTTGCGTGATTCAGTAGAGAAGCTCAAGTCGCTTCCTATCATTACTGACGAAGGTGCAACTGTCCCATTAGGAGAAGTGGCTGAGGTCACAATCACCGATGGCCCACCTATGATAAAAAGTGAAAATGCTCGTCCAAACGTCTGGGTATATGTGGATATTCAAGACCGTGACTTGGGTGGTTTTGTCAAAGAGGCAAAAGCATTATTAGATAATGAGTTGCAGTTACCCTCTGGTTATTCGCTTGCATGGTCAGGACAGTTTGAATATTTTGAGCGTGCATCTAAACGCCTTAGTTATGTGGTTCCAATGACGCTAGGGATTATTTTCATTTTATTGTTTATAACCTTTAAGCGCATAACGCCAGCGATAATCATATTAGCTAGCTTACCATTTTCATTAGTTGGGGCTGTGTGGTTTCTATACTTCTTGGATTTCAACTTCTCTATCGCGAGTGGTGTGGGGATGATTGCTCTATCGGGTCTGGCAGCAGAGTTTGGCATTATCATGCTTGTTTATTTAGATGATGCTATTGAACGGAGCCGTATCAATGGAACGCTCAATAATAAAGAAGATTATTATGATGCTTTGATTGAGGGTGCTGCCCTACGAGTAAGACCAAAGGCAATGACTGCGGCAGTTATTTTAGCTGGGTTAATCCCTATATTGATTGGCACTGGAACAGGTTCTGAAGCCATGAGTCGTATTGCCGCACCTATGGTAGGTGGCATGTTAACGGCTCCGCTATTGTCATTATTTGTGTTACCAGCAGCCTATATGCTATTGAGGAGAGACATTCATGAAAGTCGATAACCAACAATCACAAATACTGATAATGCAGGGATCTGATATAAAAGGAGGCTCTTGCTATGATAGTTTCTGAGCTGGCTAAACGTGCAGGCGTAACAGCAGAAACCGTGCGTTACTATACGCGCAGTGGCTTACTTACCCCAAAACTACAAGGCCAAAATGGATATCGTTATTACAGTGATGATGACCTGCATAGACTTATGTTTGTACGCAAGGCCAAATTCTTGGGTTTTGAGTTAAGTGAGATAACTGAGATTCTAAATATGAGTAAAAGCGGGAACTCACCTTGCCCAAGGGTTAGAGAAATATTGGAAGAGCGTATTCAGGACACACGCAAAAAACTGGAGGAGCTCAATGCTTTGCAAGAAAGTCTGGAATATGCTGCAAAAAAATGGAAAGAAATGCCTGATGGAATGCCTGACGGAAATGCAGTATGCCATCTAATTGAAGGGTTTGGCTGTAATAAATTATCCCATCCTTAAAAATGATATTAAAGGCTTGACCTATGTGTAACACATAGGTTTAAGCTTAATCAACATACTAGAAATACGGCTTTATTAACTTAAAGTAGTTTGTTGAGCAGATAGAAAAGGAGAGGCATCATGACAACAGAACATTTAAAAATTACTGGAATGACCTGTAGCGGTTGCGCCAGCAATGTTGAGCGGACACTAAAATCTATTAACGGCGTTAAAGATGTGGTTGTATCACTGAGTGCCAGTGAAGCAACAGTCGAGTACGATGAATTATTAACTTCCCGTGAGCAATTAAAATCAGCTGTGGTTAAAGCAGGGTATGGTGCTGAGTCTTATGAGAGCAACCACCATCACCACAAAGGTAATAGTTGCTGTGGTAGCCAAGAGTCGTCAGATAAGATCGATCCAGTTTGTGGAATGAAAGTAACCGAAAAGTCTCCACATAAGTTTAACTATAAAAATAAACCCTTTTACTTCTGTAGTGAGGGCTGCAAAACCAAATTTGAAGCAGACCCAGAAACATATTTAGCAAAAAAATCAGCTACCGTTGATAAGCATCCAGATACTAGCTTGCCCAATAACGCTCAAGTGCCAGCTGGGACAATTTACACTTGCCCCATGCATCCCGAGGTGCGACAAGATCATCCCGGGGACTGCCCAAAGTGTGGCATGGCATTAGAACCTGAAATGCCTTCTTTAGATGATAAGGAAAACCCTGAGCTTGTTGATTTTAAAAGGCGCTTTATCTGGACGCTACCGCTTACAATTATTGTGACATTTCTGGCAATGATAGGCCATCGCTTGGAATGGTTTGAAATGGCTACACAAAGTTGGATTGAGCTCGTGCTAACACTGCCAGTTGTACTATGGGCAGGCTTGCCATTTTTTGAACGTGGCGTCCAATCAGTAATAAATCGTAGTCCTAATATGTGGACTTTAATTGGTTTAGGAACATCAGCTGCCTTTATCTACAGTGTTATCGCTACGATTTTCCCTAGTATTTTCCCTACATCTTTTATCACTATGGGTCGAGTGTCTGTCTATTTTGAGGCTGCTGCTGTCATCATTTCATTAACGCTACTTGGTCAGATTTTAGAGCTTAAAGCGCGCTCCCAAACATCTGCAGCGATAAAGTCTTTACTTGGTTTATCGCCAAAGACGGCGCGCAGAATTAATACTGATGGATCAGAAGAAGATGTTCCTCTTACACATGTACACGTTGGAGATAAACTTAGAGTAAGACCAGGTGAAAAAGTACCTGTTGATGG
>JBFIDU010000276.1:0-2742 GCA_041603755.1 Methylophilaceae bacterium | reverse complement strand
CTTTTAAGTTGCGTAACAACACTATCTAAATTATTTCTTAAGGCTTGGATATCTAACATTTATTTTTTCACTTTTCGTTTTAATGCTTGTTCGTCTAATGATTTAAGGTGTTTCAATTTTTCCGATATTTTACCTTCCAAACCTCTGGGTGTGGGTTGATAAAACGAAATTGCCTGTAAATCTTCTGGGAAATAATCTTCACCTGCCGCATATGCATCTGGTTCATTGTGCGCATAGCGGTATTCTTTGCCGTAATCCAATGCCTTCATCAGCTTTGTAGGCGCATTACGTAAATGTAATGGTACGGGTCTTGATTTATCTTGTGAAACAAAGGCTTTTGCTTGATTGTATGCGTTATACGCCGCATTACTTTTTGCTGCAACGGCCAAATAAATAATAGCGTTCGATAACGCTAGCTCACCTTCAGGCGAGCCTAGACGCTCGTAAATTTGGCAAGCTTCCAATGCCATGGTTTGCGCGCGAGGGTCAGCAATACCAATATCCTCAATTGCCATCCTCACGATACGCCTTCCCAAATAGAGTGGATCTGCGCCACCATCAATCATTCTTAAGAACCAGTACAACGCTGCATCGGGGTTAGAGCCCCGCACTGACTTATGTAAGGCAGAGATTTGGTCATAAAAGGCTTCCCCACCTTTATCGAAGCGGCGCATTTTGCTGGCCATCGCAGTTTGCAAGAAGGCTTCGTCTATCTCTACGATATTGGCACTATTAGCAGCATTGAATAATCCTTCGGCAAAATTTAGTAAGCGGCGTGCGTCGCCATCTGCATAAGCCAGTACTTGCTCAAGAACATCTGCTGTTAAGTGAACATCTTTTGCCACTAGCGCCCTAGCCCGTTCGAGCAACTCTGCTAACTCTTGTTCGGATAGTGCGTTTAAAACAAACACTTGTGCGCGACTTAATAACGCACTATTGACTTCAAAAGAAGGGTTTTCTGTTGTTGCGCCGATAAAGGTGATCAAGCCACTTTCAACAAATGGCAGGAATGCGTCTTGCTGACCTTTGTTAAAGCGATGCACCTCATCAACAAAGAGTATAGTTTTGCGGCCTGATTGCTGCAAGGTATGTTCTGCACGCTCTACCGCTTCACGGATATCTTTTATACCTGAAAGCACTGCGGAGATAGGGATAAATTCAGCATCAGCAGTATTGGCGATTAGTCTTGCAAGCGTTGTTTTACCAACACCTGGCGGGCCCCATAGAATCATGGATGGTAACTTACCCGAGTCAAATGCGCGTCTTAGTGGTTTGCCCTCACCCAATAAATGCGACTGTCCGACCACTTCTGCCAAGGTTTTAGGCCGAAGCAGCTCAGCGAGCGGCGCATCTGGTGCTGTAGCTTCAAATAAGCTATCCACTGATCTTAACCCAAATAATTAAATCGTTATTGTAACAGCTTGCTATCAGTAATATCAGCTATTGGCAGGTGTTTGCAACCGTGGTTATTGTTTGACGACATCAACACCATCTGGCGTTGTAAATAAAAATGATGAAAGTGATAAGCTAGGGTTGCGTTCCACTGCGGAAAAGTCAATTAAGGTAATGTTTTTGAAGCTGTCATACATTTCCATTTTCATCAAATGCTGCCCTTTAAAAGCCAACATAATCCGCTCAAAACCACTATCATCATTTTTCGGTAAAGCTTGGACCCATTCCAAACCATCTTCACGATTGATATTCTTGAGTTCAAAACTTTTTTCCACCTCTTTGCCCCCAGCAAGCAATGATGCTGGACTTGAGCCCAATGTTTGGCTCAAGGCTCGGATGGTCACTTGTTCTAAATCCTTGTCATACAGGAACACATCTTTTCCATCGCTGATAATTTCCTGCTGATAGGGTTTTTTGTAATCCCAGCGGAATTTGTTTGGTCTTTCCAATTGCATCGTACCATCTACTTCTTGCACGACTTTATTGGTGTTGTCTTTCACCACTTGATGGAATTTTGCCCGCATTGAATTGGTGCTGTGATAAAAGTCTTTTAAGCTGGCAATGCCATCCGCTAGTGCCGCGCTCGAAAAAAACAATCCTGCTATCAAACTACTAACCAACCATTTACTCATATTGACTGTTATCCGCTTTCACTAATACTTCACGGCTACCATTGGTCTGCATTTCTGAAACCAAACCAGCACGCTCCATATCTTCTATTAATCTAGCCGCACGGTTATAACCAATGCGTAATTGTCGTTGTACCGATGAAATGGAAGCACGTCTTGTCTTCAGCACAATAGCAACCGCTTCATCATAAAGCTCGTCTTTCTCACCGCCACCATCACTGTAAGTGCCAGCCTCACCGCCAACTTCTACTTCATTGGTTAAGATGCCCTCAATGTAATTAGGTTCACCCAAGGTTTTTAAATGATCGACTACAGCATGCACTTCTTTATCGCTTACAAAAGCACCATGAATCCGTTGCGGATAGCCTGAACCAGGCGGCATATACAGCATATCACCTTGCCCTAGTAAGGTTTCAGCACCCATTTGGTCCAATATTGTACGAGAGTCTATTTTGCTGGATACCTGAAATGAAATTCTAGTCGGTACATTCGCCTTGATTAACCCAGTAATCACATCAACAGAAGGTCGTTGTGTTGCCAGTACCAAGTGGATACCACAAGCCCGTGCTTTTTGTGCTAAGCGTGCTATCAACTCTTCTACTTTTTTACCTACCACCATCATCAAGTCAGCTAATTCGTCAATCACGACCACAATAAGCGG
>JBFIDU010000275.1:0-2760 GCA_041603755.1 Methylophilaceae bacterium | reverse complement strand
TGCTCATATCATTTATATAGCAGGTAACCATGAGTTCTACCATGCAGAATTAAATGACATCCGCCAGAAAATCAGTGTATTTTGTAAAGGACACAGTCAACTACACTATTTAGAAAATGATGAATTAATCATTAATAATGTACGTTTTTTGGGTGCTACGCTATGGACGGACTTTAATTTAACTCAGTCTGAAGACCAAGAAACAACGCTGAGAATGAGCGAGTTATCGCTGACTGATTTCAGGCTTATTCAGTATCAGCAATCACGCTTCAAAGTGAAAGACGCCATTAACATGCATCTCGATTCCGTCCAGTTTATAGAGGCGAAGCTAGATGAAGATTTTGCTGGTAAAACTGTCATCATTACCCATCATGCCCCTGCATTACAGTCCGTCGCGCCAAAGTATAAAGATAGCTTTTTGAAAACATATTTTGCCAGTGACCTTAGTCATTTAATTGGTCATTCAGATATCTGGATTCACGGTCATACACATGTGCGGTCTGACTATCAAATCGGTAAAACCCGTGTCATTTGCAACCCAAGAGGTCGGCCAGATAATAAAGAACAGGCAGAGAACATCCAATTTAATCCAGCATTAATTGTTGAAATCTAAGGTTGCAACTGTACTTTACGCATCATATAAAAGAATATTGTCCCAATAGCCATGACAGTGGCAGCTAGGTAGAGACCAAACACATAGCCACCCTGCGAACCAGCTACCCAGCCAGTGATAGCTGGTGCAATAATCTGCGCAATGCCATAGGCTGTAGTCATTTTTCCCATCATTTTAGCGGGCTGTGCAGGGTAGAAACGGCCCGCCATGGTCAACGTTAAGCTCACTATCGCTATCGCTGTTGCACCATATAACACTGCACTTAACATGGCGCCCATGACTCCCCAACCGAAGGTAGGCGTGATAATACCGATCACTTCAATTGTTCCTGCCAGGACTAACGCATTTACATCGCCAGTTTTGCGCGCAATGAAGTCCCATAAAATACAAGAAGGTGCAGCGACTAAGCCAACGATTAAAAATACCCAAGCGCCTTTGCCTGCAAGCGTTGGCATTGCATTAATGATGGCAACAATAAATGTAGCAGTTACCACGTAACCAAATCCTGAGCAAAAATAAGCAGCTGTAAAAAAGCGCATAAATTTTGCGTTAGGTGGCGCATGTTGCATAGATGCATGCTGGTTAACTGCATCATCATCTGTTGGCGGTGGTGGAAACCATAGTAATGCAGGTATCAACAATAGTGCACCTAACCCTGCTAATACAAACCATTGTATATCCCAAGCTATTTGCTTATACATCAAAATGGCGACTACAGAACAGAAGGCGATGCCAAAACCGATTCCTGAAAAGTGAATGCCCAGCTCTCGGCGATGATTGTGGCGAATTAACCAGTTAAAAATCAAACCGCTACCTAACATTAAACCTGCAGCACTACTTAAGCCAGCTATAAATCGGGAGACGACCCAGACAGGCATATTGGTCGTCACACCCATCATCACAGTACTCACAACGGCAACCACCATGCCCCAACGATAGAGCCTATCCTTAACAACCGTATGGCTTATCCAAGAAGCAATCAATACACCAGTCAGGTAGCCTGTGTAATTAATAGCGGCTAGCCAGCCCCCCGCTTCATGAGACAATCCCGCTTGATTCATCATCACTGGCAACATGGGTGTATAGGCAAATCGGGCAATGCCCATTGATAAGATTAGACTACAAACACCCGAAAATAGCACTTTTATGCGGGTTGGGTTAGATACAGAATGAATCATAAAAAGAGATACTGGAAGAAAGGATTAGCGGATGCTAATTAAGCGCAAATATAGGAAATGCATTGGGAAGTACCTAGGTTAAGAACAACAGCCTGGCTTACATTTTTTTGCTGGTTTCCAAACTTTAACAAACTCCTCTTTAGTCATGGCTTTTATATTCAAATCTTTTTGTAATGCGCTATCGACTTTATTGGCTTGATAATCATTAAAATGCGCTAAATATTGTGCATAAGCCCGGTCAACGCTCCGCATATTTTTGAGCTTAGTCCATATCCATTTTTTGGCTTTAAAAAACATTTTTATTCACTCTACTATGTCGACAAATCATTATATTGTATTGACCAGATTCAACCGAAATTATTTCAAACGAATCGGTTTAGCTTAAATTTTTTAACTTAATATGCATTCAGTGCACGCCTAATATTTTCCAATGCTTGTTTGATAACCTGTCTTGGCATGCCAATATTCATCCGCATAAATCCAGATCCTCCTTCACCAAATAGTGTACCTGGACTTAGGCCAATTCCTGCCTGATGAATAAAAAAATGTTTAAGCGCCTGATCACTCAATCCTAAAGCACGACAATCGAGCCATAGCAAATAAGTTCCTTCTGGCATTACGCATTTGATTTGTGGAATATGCTCATTTAAATAGTCAATGACATAATCACGCGTTTTAGTTAAGTAAGTTAACAGCGCATCTAGCCAGGCTTCCCCATGGGCATAAGCTGCTTCGAAAGCGACAAGACTAAAGGGATTTGTAGCACTGACGTGTAAGGTCTCAAATGCCACATGCAGCTTTTGCCGATAATCTGCATTGGGAACAATCAGCGCAGATAAACCAAGCCCAGCGATATTGAATGTTTTGCTAGGTGCTACTGCAGTAATAATATACTCCACCGCATCGGTTAAACTTGCCAGTGGGTGGTGCGTTGTCTCTGGGTATATCAGGTCAGCATGAATTTCATCA
>JBFIDU010000274.1:0-2761 GCA_041603755.1 Methylophilaceae bacterium | reverse complement strand
CAGTAAAAAATTGGGGTTACTTATTGCGCGTTTGGCGCGGGAAGTAAATTTCGAACGAATACCTGATGCTTAGATTGAGTGAGTAGTGCCCATTTGGGCTATCGTTACCGATTTAGATTGATGTGCAATTTATTCACTCTTATCATGTCTCATAATCTAGAATCAATTTTAATTTCATGGAAGGCAATATGAGTACAACGCTTATTACAGGCACCAATCGCGGCATAGGCTTAGAGTTTACTAAACAATATGCGGAAGCTGGTTGGAATGTGCTGGCATGTTGCAGGCACCCAGAATCAGCCGACAAACTGAATGCCTTGGCAGCCCAGCATAGCAACATCACCATCTATCCATTAGATGTCGCTAACTTTAAACAAGTGGATGCCTTAGCCGAGAAATTAAACAATGTTGCTATTGATGTGCTAATTAATAATGCTGGTATCTACCCCAGTGGTGGACTGAGTGATAAGGAAGTTGAAGACTGGTTAAACGGATTTAAAATTAATAGCATAGCACCATTAAAAATAGCGACAGCATTTACACCACACATAGCAAAAAGCGAATTAAAAAAACTTGCAACACTATCTAGCAAAATGGGTAGTATTGATGACAATACAAGTGGTGGCAGCTATATGTACCGCACCACAAAAACGGCTGTTAATATGGTAATGAAAAGCCTGAGTATAGATTTAGAACCATCTGGCATTGCAGTGGTTACTTTACACCCTGGCTGGGTTGAAACCGATATGGGAGGTTCAAACGCCCTTATTAATACTGAAACCAGCGTAAGGGGATTACGTAAAGTCATTGATAAGCTCAGCTTGGCTAACACTGGAAAATTTATTGCATATGACGGCAAACAGATTGCTTGGTAATCTATTTCTCAATCACAGAGCCTTTATCTGATGATTGTGATTTAAATGGTGCACGCTCTTCCAGTTCTGATGTGTAATTGGCGATACCCTTAGATTCACGCAATAAAAAATCTTTTATCGCCATCTCAAATTGCGGATGAGCAATTTTATGAAATGAAACAGTCGGGCGTGGTTTGAATCCGCGTGCTAACTTATGCTCACCTTGTGCGCCACCTTCAAAATATTTAATTTTTTCACTGATACAAAAGAGTTGAGCCTGATAGTAACAAAGCTCAAAATGTAAGCCAGAAACAAACTCTGTTGCGCCCCAATAGCGCCCGTACAATGTCTTCTGATTATAAAAATTCAGAGTGCTCGCGATAGGCTTACCTTCACGCTCAGCAATAATCAATAGTATATTCTCTGGCATTGAATGTGCAATTTCACTAAAAAAAGCACGCGTTAAATAAGGTGTTGAATGGTGATCACGGTAGGTAGTGCAATAACACTGATAAAAGAAATCCCAATCAGCTTCTGTTGCATCTTGTCCTCTAACAAAGCGCGTTATAATCTGCGCATCTTGGATTTTTTTTCGTTCTTGATGGATTTTCTTGCGCTTATTATGACTTAGGGTTTTTAAAAAACCTTCGAAGCTATCATAATCTTCGTTTTGCCATCTAAATTGAACCCCGCTGCGCTTTAACCATCCTGCATTTTCCAACAAATTTGCATCTGTTTCATCTGGAAACAACACATGAGCACTTGAGAGTTGATGCTTATGCATAATTGCCTCTACGGCCTCAATCAATTGTATTTTAACCTGTTGATCTTTTGCCAATAGTCTGGCACTGGTAACTGGAGAAAAAGGGATCGCTGAAAGGAGTTTAGGATAATAGGCTAGACCATTTTGCTGATAGGCATCTGCCCAGGCCCAATCAAAAACATATTCGCCATATGAATGGCTCTTAATATACAAAGGCATGGCGCCTAGTAGATCTTCTTGTAGCTGGATAATCAGAATACATGGACTCCACCCCGACGAAGCGCCAACTGATTCAGACTTTTCCAGTGCAGAGAGAAAAGCATGGCTAAGAAGCGGCATATCAGAAGCAAGTGCATCCCATTTTGTTGCATTTACTTGTGTGATCGATCCAACAACTTGCACAACAATTTGATTTGCTACGTCATTATCTATAGATTCCATAGCTACGCTTCACAACATTAAAATAAAAGCAGCTATAAAGCTGCTTTTTTATAGATAAACTATCTTAACTGGGCTGACCAGACTTTGTCGAGGCTTGATTACTCTTTTTTGGTTGCGCCGCTTTCTTGATAATACTCTCTTCGACAGCTTTTAAGCGTTGCGCTTCTAACTTCGCTTCTGCAGCTTTATGACGCTCTCTCCATTTTGCTTGTGCCAGTTCTAATTCTTCAAATGTAATGACATTGTCTTCATCTACATCTACAGAATTAAAATGGCGAGCAATTTGCGGTAGGCATTCGGTCACTTCCTGACGGTCTAAGGAGTCATCCAAATCATTATTGCACTGTGTAAAGCGCTCTTTAAGGCTCTCCCTCATTTTTTGGCGCTCACGTCTAATTTGAATATGCTCTGGGTCGTTATTTCTAGCGTAATCCATTAATGCTTTGCGGAGTCGAGCACGGTCTTCAGGACTAAAGTTATATTCCAGTGTTTTTTCTAGGCCATAGCTCCCATCTTCACCCTCTGATGGTGACGGCATTGAGTCAGTAGCATCTTTGCTGGGTTCAATTGCCGCATTCGTATCAGCTACCGATGGGAAAATAAAGATGAAACTCAATAGAATGAGCAGTGTGAATTGCGACCAGAAAAACAATTTATTTGCTAGCATATTTTGAATTGTTAACTCCAAATAAACCTACTGCTT
>JBFIDU010000273.1:0-2766 GCA_041603755.1 Methylophilaceae bacterium | reverse complement strand
TTACAGGCAAATGTAGCGCGTTTTTCGGCAATCACTTGATGCCATAATGGCTTTTTAAGATCTGGAAAGGTTTTGTATAGCTCATTCGCTACTTTAAGTGATAAGGCATCATGCGTTAGCTTTTGATGAATGCCCTCTGCGCTAATAATGACGGCCATGAGGCCGTGCTGACCATATAAAGCGCCACGGTCAAAAACCCACTGACTGGTTGCATCCGTTAAACCAATCATTGGTTTAGGTAGTTTTGCATCACTTTGATACTGTAGATAAACCGTATAAATGGGCTGGTATTGGTATTGTTTTGTCGTTTCAATCGTGCCTGCTAATCGAGGTAATCCAGCTGCTACATCTTGAAGTCTGAGTGCAGAAGTGGCCAAAATCAGATGACTAAAGTTAAATGTCTTGTCTTTACTCGTTACTTGAAAACCATTCTCGGTTGGCAATATCGATTTAACGCGGTGGTTAGTCAGTACCTTACCATTGCGAGCTTGAATATAATTTACGACTGGCTGCGCAAAAATCTCTGATAAACCTTGTTTAGGCAACAATAGTTGGCTATCAGTTTTTTCCCCATTAAAAGTGTCTCTTAGTACATTAAGAAATATTTTAGTGCTGGCAGTATTGATGGGTGTATTCAAAGCTGCCAAACAAAGTGGCTCCCATAATAGTTTGATTGTTTTTGCGTGTTGTCGCTGTTCAATAAGATACTCACACAAAGGCTGATCTACGGCTACATGAAAATTAGACTGTTTTAGCCTCAGCATGAAACTGATCAACGTTAGTCGTTCATTAACGGATAGCCCTTTGCAAAATAAAAAGCCAAATAGTTGATTGATTGGAAATGGCAATGCATTGGGCGCATGGAGTTTAAAGGAGTGTGGCTTTAACGGAGACTTAATTTCTAACGTGAGAGGTAATCGCACTAATGCCTGCTTTTCATCGACGCCAATTTTTTTGAGTAAATTGAGGGTTTCATGATAGGCGCCGAGTAAGATATGTTGTCCGTTATCTAACTGAACAACTTGGCTATTAAACTCAACAGCTACGTTGCGTGCACGGCCACCAAGTTGTGAGCCTGCTTCTAAAATAGTCGTGGCAAACCCTTTTTCTGCAAGTACTACAGATGCAGATAACCCAGCAATACCACCGCCGATAATGCCAACATGTACAGATTTAGACATGTGTATAAGAATACTTAAAAAATGCTTTTAATGCCAATATTAATTTTCTAAATGGGGGGATTGCGGTTTTATGTGTGAGTACATTCTCTGCACCATCTGCCTGTATTTCACGTAGTAAGGTGCGGTAAATAGCAGCCATCATCAATCCCGCTCGTTGCTGCTTAGCATCTTCTGATGGTAATTCACGTAGCGCTTTGTCGTAGAAGCTTTCCGCACGTTCTATTTGAAACTCAATCAGCTCTTTGACTTCAGGAGTCTTGTTGCTACTTAAAATATCTTCTTCTGAAACTTTTGCTTTTTTTAACTCATCCAAAGGCAGGTAAATACGGCCTCTGCGAGCATCCTCACCGACGTCTCGAACAATATTGGTCAATTGGAACGCCATGCCTAAGTCATGTGCAAATTTGAGTGTATTGCGATTCTGGTAGCCAAAAATCTGTGCACTTAATAGCCCAACCACACTTGCTACACGGTAACAATATAGCTGTAGCTGTTTAAAGTCAGCGTAGCGATTGAATCGTAAATCCATTTCCATACCATCAATGATTTCATGAAAATGTTCTTTTGCTAGATCAAATTGTTTAATAACAGGCTGTAAAGCAAAACTGACGGGGTGCTGGGGTTTCTGATCGTAGAGGCGTTCGATTTCGTTTTTCCACCAGTTTAATTTGGTTTGCGCAACATTATAATCAGTACATTCATCAACCACGTCATCTACTTCACGACAAAAGGCATACAGGGCTGTCATCGCCTCGCGCTTATTTTTATCTAGGAAGAAGAAGCTTACTGTAAAACTGGATCCACTTTTTGCTGTTTTATCTTTGCAATACTGCTTAGGTGTCATAAATTTTAAAGGAGGGCTTTGAGCAATATCAGCGGCCAGTCCCAAGCCTTAAGTGTTGGTCGATGCTTAAATATATCACCTCTCACCTTTTTTAGCTTGTAAATTATTTGCTCACCACCAGCAATAATCATCCGCATTTCTAAACCCATTCTGCCAGGTAAAATTTGCTCTAAGGGCTTACCCGCTTTGAGCATTGCTTCAGCACGTTCAATATTGAACAACATAAACTGCTCCCAATGGATGTTGACATGCTGGCTAGCAATCTGAGCCTCGGTTACCTGAAATGCCTTCATTTCATCTTGGCAGAGATAAACTCTTTTTTTGTGATAGGTGGAGTCAAAATCAATCGCAACGTCTTGGTAAAAGTTAATGAGTTGTAAAGCAGTGCATACATTATTTGAGTATGCCAAACTTTCTGGGGATACTTTATTGAATAAGTGCAGGAGCAAAATACCAATTGGGTTGGCGGAACGCTCGCAATAATCGAGCACTTCATCAAAATTCTTGTAAGTTGTTTTTGTTACATCTTGGCTAAATGCGGATAATAGATCATAGAAAGGTTCGAGTGGTAAACCTTCTCGGTGAATCATTTCGCCAAATTCTCTAAAAAACACAGATTTACTCTGACCTTTTTCACTAATGATATCTAGCTGCTTCCTGTAGCCATCCAACATAGCTAGCCGGTGCTCTGGTTTATAATGCCCTTCATCGGCAATATCATCAGCTTGACGAGCAAAGTTG
>JBFIDU010000272.1:0-2767 GCA_041603755.1 Methylophilaceae bacterium | reverse complement strand
CTTACCGTTTTCTTCTGCAATCAATCCCAAATAGTAAATCGCTTGACTATGCTGTGCATTCATTGCCGTTACTTTTTTCATATGTGCTTCGGCATTTACTTTATCGTGGCTAGCATACTCTGCAGCGGCTAAATAAAACCATGCCTCTATATTATTTGGTTCTTCAGTAGTCCATTTTGTAGCAACTTTCATCAAGGCTGACCAGTTCTCTGTTAAGTATGGTTCTACAACCTGCATAAAGAACGGCCATTGATCAGCTTGTGATGCCCAGAATGCTGGTGCCGATTTTGCACTAATCTCTTGTTCTGGCTCATTCAGTAAAGCTTGTACCCATTCTACGGGCATATTGTAATAATAGGCATGCCTGCCAGGGCTTTTAAGCGTGATGACACCCACTAAACGACCTGTATCATCAAATAGTCCACCGCCACTGGCGCCTAATCTGAAGGTGCTACTGGCTCTGACGATCACACTATCGTCCATTTTGAATAAACCTTTTACATAGCCATGTGTACTGACTGGCGCAGGAGAAAAATTTGGATAACCGATTGCGTATACTGTCTGCTCATATTGGAGGTTGTTGCTTGAACCGATGGTGGCAATAGGCGCATCTAAACCTTCAACTTTGACGATACAGACATCATGATACCAATCTGGCGTGATGGAAGTCGCTTGGTAGAATCGTCCGCCGCTACTCACACTAATGCCAGCTGCGTTGGCGACTACATGACAATTGGTCACAATACGATCTTTCGCAACAATAACACCAGAGCCAGAGCCATAGCTACCGTTGGTTAGTGCAGCGTGTACCTTGACAACGTGTTTAGTGATTTTATATAACAACTCGTCTGTCGGTACTGCAGAAGCTGTACTGGCTATCAATAGCCCTAATAAAGCAAATATAAACCTTGTCATGATGATCCCCAATCTTTTTTATTAAGTTGGTAAATCTCACAAAACTTAAATCTCAATAGGTATGCAAGCAACCTATGTGCCAGAATTTATGGCTTAGTTTTATGCATCAGCATTTTTGTATTATCTCTGCTTAGCTTTAGTACAGCCTAACTTAATTGGACTAATTTTAAATGCCAAATAAGCAGTCAATACACCCGCCAGTTTGCTTAATCAATAGAAGCATATTGGCTCAATCGCCGCATAAAATATGAAGATTAGGGCTATTGATATGTTGGTATTATAGGTTGAAAGCCGAATGGCGAATTATCAATAAAATATGAAAGATCGTATCTTGACGTGATAATGTAATTAGCAATAAGGTATTGCACCAACTGCACCGAAGTTAGATTTGCTGCGCAATAGTAGTGCGATTATGCTATTTATTGGGCATATCACATTGAGCGCTTAATCGGCTATTTCATATATCAGCTTAATATCTTGCGTCTTTAATCGCGTTGCTAGCCAAGCTGTTAATCTTTCAGTATCCTTCTCTGATAGTTTCTTTTTCGCACTTACCAAAAGCAGGGTGACTTTTTTGTGGAACACATCATACTGCGAAGTTGAACTAATCCCGCTTGCAATGACGATATTACGAATCTCTGGAAACAGGGTATGTAACTCAGGTGTCACACTTTCCATGAGTTCTTCTTTTGTTTTGTAAGCTATTAATTTTTCATTCAGCTCGGCTATTTGTTTATCTCTGGAGTCTAGTGCGATTTGACTCTCTTTGTATAAATCAGCCACGATACTCGTTTTTAACGATAACGTATCAATCGTTTGTTCGCCAGCCTGATGCACGATTAACGAAGCAGCGTGCAAGTCGTTCTTAATCAGTTTGTTTTGTATTGTTTCTAGTGTGTTTTTTGGTAAGGGCTTACCAATTAACGATAACTCAATCGTTTTAGACTTTGGATTAATTTCAAGATTTGTATAATAAGTTTCCTCAAATTTGAACTCATTTGCCACAAACGATTTTGCACGTTGCGTGAACACTTCTTCTTTAACCAAGTTATAGGCTAAATACATACTTGGGACAACTGTGATAAGCACTAAGCCAAACAAGTAGACTTTGACACGACTCTCTGTTTTGGCGTCAACATAACTTCTATGTGGCAGCTTCATCGCTGAGATGATAATGACAGCAGCAATCGCAATAAACACAGAGTTAATAATGTAGAGATAAAAAGCGCCAAAGAAGAAGTTCCATTGTCCATTTGCTAGGCCATAACCTGCAGTACATAGTGGCGGCATCAGTGCTGTTGCAATTGCAACACCAGGAATAACATTGGTTTTAATCTTTCTAGTGGCAGCAATAATGCCTGCTAAACCGCCAAAAAATGCAATCAACACATCCCAAATCGTGGGAGACGTTCTGGCTAACAGCTCGGAGTGCGCTTCTGATAAAGGGCTTAACAAAAAGTAAATGGCTGAGGCCAAAAACGCAATTAATGTTGCAACAGCTAGACTAAGCGCTGATTTTTTTATCAGTGGGAAGTCATAAACACCTATACCATAACCAATGCCCATGATTGGTCCCATGAGAGGTGAAATCAGCATGGCCCCAATGATGACTGCAGTTGAGTTAACATCCAGTCCTACTGATGCTATTAAAATGGCTAAAATTAATACCCACAGATTGGTCCCACGTAAACTAACATTTGATCTTATTTCGGTGTCAATCAAGTCAGCTTCAGACTTGTCATCCGCCAAACTGAAAATATGTCGAATGGTATGGGCGACAGTGGTTGGAGTTATATGTTGCATACAAGTGCGTCTATAATAATTTGTTGCAGATTATAGCACCTTAAAATTT
>JBFIDU010000271.1:0-2768 GCA_041603755.1 Methylophilaceae bacterium | reverse complement strand
TTTTTCTGTATAAAGCCTGCGGTTTTCAATGACATGGGCTTCATCGGCCCAAGCGGCAATGCTCGCTTCCTGTGCAGCAGGATTCATTGCACATCCGTGATAAGTTCTATACAACAAAAACTTCTCTATTATACCAGCATCACCAGCAACAAACCCAGATCGCATGCCAGGAACGTTTGAACGCTTGGATAAAGAGCCAAACACAATTAGTCGAGAATAGTCTCGCCCAAGTAGATGTGCTGCTTGTAGCGCACCTATCGGCGGATTTTTTTCGTCAAAATAAATTTCTGAATAACACACATCTGCGGCAATAATAAAGCCATATTGATCTGATAAATCAAAAAGTGTTTTCCATTCATCAAGTGACATTACCTTACCAGAAGGGTTGCCCGGCGAACACACATAGACCAATTGCGTGCGATTAAGCACAGATGTTGGGACTTCCGAGAAATCCATCTTGTAATCATTATCGGGTAATGTGTTAATAAAGTATGGCTCAGCACCTGCTAATAATGCAGCGCCTTCATATATTTGATAAAACGGGTTTGGGCTTATTACGACTGGATTTGGTTTGGTGCTATCAATCACTGCTTGTGCTATAGCAAATAAGGCCTCACGACTGCCGTTGACTGGAATAACTTGCTTTTCTACATCTAGGATAGGGATGTTGTAGCGGCTTGTTGCCCAGTCGGCAATTGCCTGACGTAAACCTAAACTACCTTTAGTCGTCGGGTAATGGGCTAAACCAGACATATGCTTAATGAAACTAGCTTGTATAATCTCAGGTGTTTTATGTTTGGGTTCACCAATTGATAAATTAACTGGGGAACATTCAGGGTTCGGCATTATATCAGCGAACAATGTGTTTAGGCGCTGAAACGGGTAAGGTTGCAGCAAATTCATATTTGGATTCATAGGTGAGTATTATAGTGAGCATCGGTAAGAATAAAAACTTTTTTGCGGTATTTGGATTACTTTTTGGCGCATCCGTTTGGGGCATCATCTGGTATCCCTATCGTTTACTAGAGCTTGCTGGAATGTCAGGAGTGGTCGCAAGCTTTTATACTTACCTAATAGCGATGTTGATTGGTTGTTTACTCTTCTGCCGACATTGGCGAGGGATATTCAATCAACCTAAAAGTATGATTTGGTTGATGTTAGCAGCCGGTTGGACCAATTTAAGCTATGTTCTCGCTGTGATAGATGGTGAGGTGATGCGTGTTATTTTGTTATTTTATTTATCACCTGTTTGGGCATTAATATTAGCCCATTTTTGGTTAAAAGAATCTATTGGCATCAAGGAAATTCTGGTGATAGTCGTTTCTTTGCTTGGTGCTTTAATCATGATGTACGATACGTCATTAGTTAAGAGTATGCCCTTACCCAGAAGTCACTCTGATTGGCTGGCGCTATCTGCTGGTATGGGTTTTGCACTTACGAATGTTATTACCCGTAAATCTGCTCATTTAACCATTGTTGCAAAATCTTTTGCTGTGTGGGTAGGCGTTGTGGTTGTGTCTTTAGCAGGCATGCTTCTGTTATCAGAAAATGCACCATTTGTTGTTTATGCTAACAGTTATATATCAGTGGTCGCTTTTATTGTTGCATTGTTGCTATTTATCAGTGCGTTATTCGTACAATATGGCGTGACGCATGTTCCTGCTGCACGTGCGGCTGTGATTTTCTTATTCGAACTCGTTGTAGCTGCTATTGCCGCCTATTATTTAGCCGACGAGGCAATGGCCATTAACGAGTGGATAGGCGGCATATTAATTGTCTCTGCAGCAATCTATGCTTCCGTTACAGAAGCTAAAGACTAAGATTCAAAACCACCACGTGCACCCTCAGCAGCAAAACGTATTTTGAGGGACAAGTCATTTCTGGAATCTGCGTTTGCAAGTGCGTTTTCTTCATCAATTTCACCATTGGTGAAAAGCCTGAATAAAGCCTGATCAAACGTATTCATACCAATATCGTTGTTATCACCCATAATCTCTTTAATTTCACCCAATCGCTGTTTGTTAATTAAATCAGATACATATGGCGTGTTAATTAAGACTTCTACTGCCGCCACACGCTTCTTCACTTTTCCTGGGATTAAACGTTGTGAAAGAATGCCAACAAGATTAAGCGATAAACCGAGCAGTAGCCCGTGTTTGGCTTCTGGCGGGAAAAATGAAATGATACGCTCAAGCGCTTGGTTAGCATTATTTGCATGCAAAGTTGCCAGACATAGATGCCCCGTTTCTGCGTAGGCAAGTGCTTGTTGCATACCTTCCATATCACGCACCTCACCAATTAAAATGACATTTGGTGCTTGCCGCATGGCATTTTTTAGCGCGCTTTCGAATGAGTGTGTGTCTATGCCCACTTCGCGTTGGTCAACAACAGATTTTTTGTGGTGGTAAACAAATTCAATAGGATCTTCAATGGTAATGATATGACCATTACTGTTTGCATTACGGTAATCAATCATTGAGGCTAGCGTCGTTGATTTACCAGAGCCAGTCGCACCAACAACGAGGATGAGACCACGTTTACGCATAATCAGCTCTTTCATCACGCTGGGTAGTCCTAACGTTTTGAAATCTGGGATTTCAGTTTTAATATGGCGAATGACCATACCGACTTCGCCGCGTTGGCGGAATACGTTAACGCGGAAACGGCCCACACCTTTTTTGCTGATTGCAAAATTGCATTCCATGGTCTCTTCAAACTCTTTAATTTGCGTTTCGTTCATTAGGCCATATGCAATTTCCTTAATCATC
>JBFIDU010000270.1:0-2774 GCA_041603755.1 Methylophilaceae bacterium | reverse complement strand
CCAAGTGGGAAATGATTCGCGCGATTCGTGCAGAAGCCGCTAAGGAAATCGAATTGGTGCGCGGTACCGGAAAAGTAGGCTCATCCTTGCAGGCTGAGGTCGTTTTTCATGTGGCAGCGCCACTATATGACGCGCTAGCAAGTCTAGGAGATGACTTAAGGTTTGTTATGATTACCTCTAAGGCTATTGTGCAGCTAGTGGCAACGGAAGTAGAGCAAAAAATAGTGGTCGCGCCAAGTGAACATGAGAAATGCGCACGTTGCTGGCACTACCGTGAAGATGTCGGTGTAAATGCAGAGCATCCAACCATCTGCGGCCGCTGCGTAGAGAACTTATCTGGCAACAGCCAGTCACGCCAATATGCTTAAGCGTTCACTATGGCAATGGCTGGCGATTAGCCTTGTTGTGATATTGCTTGATTTGTACACCAAGCATTTGGTGCAGCAGGCTTTTATGCTGGGTGATAAAGTTTTTATTACCTCGTTCTTTGATTTGGTCCGTTACCATAATGAAGGCGCCGCCTTTAGCTTTTTAGCGGATGCTGGCGGCTGGCAAAAATGGTTCTTTACCACTGTCTCGATTGTTGCCAGCGTGTTTATTTTGTATTTTCTCAATAAGCACCAGCATGAAAAGCTATTCAGTTTAGGTCTTGCTTTGGTGCTGGGCGGCGCTATTGGTAACCTATATGACCGCGTTACTTTAGGCTATGTAGTGGACTTTTTATCTTTTCATCTGAATGATCTTTATTGGCCAGCATTTAATGTGGCTGATAGCGCCATTACAGCCGGTGTGGGTATTTTATTGTTAGATAGCTTTAAGCCTAAGCAAGCATAACGGAGCGCTAATGCCAGATTGGAAAAAGTTAATCGCAGGTAAAATTGCACTGGCAAAAAAAGGCAATAAGCCAGGCAAGCTGTCAGACAATGAACGTATTCCAGCAGGGCAAACACAAGTCACCAATTTTCCGGTCTTGGACTTAGGCATCAAGCCAGACATTCCACAAGACCAATGGCAGCTCAAGGTGTTTGGGCTAGTAGAAAAAGAGCTCACCTTGGATTGGGATGCATACCAATCGCAGCATCATATAACGGATATATCCGATTTTCATTGTGTTACCCGCTGGAGTCAGTTGGATATGGACTGGCAAGGCGTTCGCGCCCGCGATATTCTGGAAATGGCAGAGCCATTGGATAATGCCAAATTTGTCACCATGCATGGTTATGATGGCTATACTACCAATTTACCCCTAGAGGCCTTGCTTGATGATGATGTGCTCATTGCGCATAGTGTATTAGGGCAGCCGTTGTCCCAAGAGCATGGTGGCCCAGTGCGAATGGTAGTCCCCAAACGCTATGCATGGAAGGGTGCCAAGTGGTTAAAAGCCATTGAGCTACATCAGTTTGATCGGCGTGGCTTTTGGGAAGTGAGAGGCTACCACAATGATGCCTTCCCATTTGAAGAGCAACGGTTTTCAGAAGATGATGATATCTAGCCTTTAATCAGTAGTGTTTTAAATGCTTCAGCTGGTAATGGTTGGCTGAATAAATAGCCTTGCCCATAGTCACAGTCTATTTGTTTTAGTAGGTCTAGCTGTTCTTCCGTTTCTATACCTTCAGCAATGACCTTCATATTTAATTTATGCGCCATAACAATAATAGCTTCGCATAATGCAATGCTTTCTGGCGATGAGCCTAAATTATGGACAAAACTACGATCAATCTTAATGTAATCAATATCAAATTTTTGTAAGTATGATAAAGAAGAGTAGCCCGTGCCAAAGTCATCTAACGCGACCTGAATGCCCACATCTCTAAATTCAATGAGCTTTTCACTGATAAATGCATCGTTCTCTAAAAGCAGGCTCTCTGTAATTTCCGCAATGATACTGCCCCTTGGGAGTTTGGCATCTTTAATTTGCGTATGCCAAGGGTTGGTTTTTAAGTGTTTGTCGTGAAACTGCACTGGGGACTTATTGACACTTATTTGAAATTCTTTTTTGGATAGCTCCTGCCATTGTTTGACTTGCCTGATGGCTTGTTTCAATATCCAGTCCCCGATATCAATGATGAGTCCTGTATGTTCTGCTACTGGAATAAACTCGCTTGGGCTGATTGTGCCGAGTGATGGATGTTCCCATCTAGCTAATGCTTCTGCTTTGATGATTTCATTCGTTTTTAGGTCCACAATGGGTTGGTAAGCAACCCAAATTTGGTTTTCATTTAATGCAAGATGTAAGTCATTTGCTAAACGCAGTTGTCTTTCAGCAGCAGTTTGCATGGCCTGCGTAAAAAAGCCCATTCGATTGCGACCAGAGTTTTTTGCGGCATACATTGCTTGGTCAGCATTTTTCAGCAGCGTCTCTTTATTTATTGCGTCATAGGGGTAAAAGGTAACACCTATGCTTGCTGAAACATAAACTTGTTCGCCGTCTAATAGAAAGGGGTGCTGCAGGCTTTTTAAAATGCATTCAGTTACACGATAAACGTTACTAATATCCTCTAGTTCGCTTAGAATAATAGTGAACTCATCCCCTCCAAGTCGAGCAACAGTATCGCTTTCACGGGCACATTCTTTAAGCCTTGCAGCTGTTATTCGCAGTAATGTATCTCCCATGCTATGACCTAAAGAATCATTAACATCTTTAAAACGATCTAAGTCTAGAAATAACAATGCTAAAGGAATCCCTGTTCGGTTAGCTTTTTTAATTTCTTGATCTAGCCGATCATTAAACATGTATCGGTTTGGTAATCCAGTAAGAGGGTCAAGATTGGCTT
>JBFIDU010000269.1:0-2795 GCA_041603755.1 Methylophilaceae bacterium | reverse complement strand
TGCTTGCGTGAAACGTTCCCAGTCACGCTGTTTACCTAATTTTTTTAAATACTCAATCCTTAATTTTTCGGTAAATGCATAATCAGGGTGCTGAGCAATAAAATCAGAAATAAGCTGATTGTCGGTCTCATCCAGCTGAAGGCGTAAAAGCCAGAATTTTGCATAAGGCGTTAATAAATAATTGTCAGATTCTAGTTGATCTAAATATTGATTAAGCGCTTTGACATCTTCTTTTTCATAGGCTTCTTTTGCCTTTAGGAAGATTTGGTCACTATTAGCAGCATGTGCATAAATCGTTATGCCGCAAATGAGTAACAGTAGTACATGCTTAAGATAATGATTAAATACCTTCATACCTATAACCTAATCACGCGCGCTACGATAGTAAACAATATGAGCAATATACCGGCCCATGCTGAATATAGAACTAGCTTCTGTAATGCCCCGATGTATTTTTGATTCTTAGTAACAACATATGCAACGATTAGCACAAAAATGGCGATGACAATTAGTATTAAAAGGATCCGTAATATAAACAATCTTAAACGACCTTTATGAACTGAAGTGTGGCATTAAATGCGGCGTAAAGTATTGTGTTTGTGCCTGGAAACCAATTGGCGCATTATTAATATCTTCAAACGTGACATATTCCCATGCACTAGTATCCGCGACTAATGCTCGAATCAATTGATTATTTAGGCCATGTCCAGACTTGTATGCAATATAAGAACCAAGCAATGGATGACCTAGCATATACAAGTCACCAATCGCATCCAACACCTTGTGTTTTGCAAACTCGTCTTCGTAGCGTAAACCTTCCGTATTTAATACACGAAATTCATCGAGAACAATTGCATTATCAAGACTGCCACCACGTGCTAAGCCATTAGCTCGTAAATATTCAACCTCATGCATAAACCCAAATGTACGCGCGCGACTAATTTCCTTGATGTAGGAATTATCAGCAAAATCAATTTTTACATTATTGCCGCTGACCTCAAAAACTGGGTGCGCAAAATCGATTGTAAAGTCCATTTTAAAACCATGATAGGGTTCAAACATGACCCACTTATCTTGGTCAGTTACTTTGACTTGCTTTTTTACACGGATGAATTTTTTTGCTGCAGGCTGCTCAACTATTCCAGCAGACTGTAGTAAAAATATGAATGGGCTCGAACTACCATCCATAATAGGAATTTCTGATGCATCCACTTCAACAATCACATTATCAACACCTAAGCCAGCTAATGCTGACATTACATGCTCAACAGTAGCAACACGCGCACCGTTTTTCTCTAGGGCAGAGCACATGCGCGTATCACTCACTGCATCAGGCGTTGCTTGTATTTCTGGCATGCCGGGCAAATCGGTACGCCGGAATACAATACCCGCATCAATAGGTGCAGGGCTAAGTGTTAAGGTGACTTTTCGGCCATTATGTAGCCCAACACCTGTCGCACTTATTTTCTTCTGTAATGTTCTTTGTTTTAACACACATTATTCCTAAATATTTCACTGCTTTTCACAGCGACAAACATTGCGCAAACCCAGCAAATAAATAGCATAGGTGTCTGATATATTAGCATAATGTTTATATCAAGCAGACTATTAGTCTGCTTGTTTACGTAAGAATGCAGGAATATCATACTCCTCAACACCACTCATTTTCATCGCGTCAACCTGTGCACGACGGCTGTTTGAGCTAAACACTGCTGGCTCAGCATCGGCGGTATCGCTTTCTGGAAACATTGGGATATCAGTCGTTCCATTGCGTACCGTTGTCATCACACGTAACTCTGGCTTTTGTTCACGTTTAGCAATCGAACCATTAAGCCCAGTTGCTACCATCGTAACACGTAGCTTGTCACCAATTGACTCATCCATTACTGTACCGACGATTACAGTCGCATCATCAGCGGTAAAGTCCTTGATGGTATTCATCACATCATAATACTCTTTCATTTTAAAGCTTGTGCTAGCAGTGATATTGACCAGTACACCACGCGCATTGGCTAAATTAATATCCTCTAACAAGGGGCTGGCGACTGCTTGTTCTGCGGCGATTTTAGCGCGGTTCTCACCACTCGCCTCCGCTGAACCCATCATCGCCATACCCATTTCGCTCATTACCGTACGTACATCAGCGAAGTCCACATTAACCAACCCTGGGCAGTTTATAATTTCTGCTATACCTGAGACAGCGTTATGTAGTACATCGTTCGCAGCACGGAAAGCTTCCATAAATGGCACATCTTCACCAAGCACTTCCATTAACTTCTCGTTTGGAATCACAATTAATGAATCTACATATTGTGAAAGTTCTTCTAAACCTGCCTTAGCTACCTGTGTACGCTTACCTTCAAATGCAAATGGTTTGGTGACTACTGCAACAGTTAGAATTCCCATTTCTTTTGCTACTTCTGCAATGATTGGGGCTGCACCTGTACCAGTTCCACCACCCATGCCAGCAGCAATAAATAGCATATCAGCACCTTCTATCATTTCTGCGATGTGATCACGGTCTTCAATTGCTGCTTCACGACCGATTTCAGGCTTAGCACCTGCACCCAAGCCCTTGGTGATATCTGACCCAATTTGTAAAGTTGTTGCAGCTCCACTTTTTAATAGTGCCTGTGCGTCTGTATTCGCGCAGATAAATTCTACGCCACTGACGTTTTTGCTAATCATATGATCAACCGCGTTACCGCCGCATCCACCAACACCAATCACCTTAATGACGGCTTCTTGTGAATCTTTTTCCATAATTTCAAACATTATCTATCTCCTTTTTTGCC
>JBFIDU010000268.1:0-2810 GCA_041603755.1 Methylophilaceae bacterium | reverse complement strand
TTTTGCACGTGGATCCATCATTGCATGGATGTTGATGATATGCCGTTCACGTGCAATTGACGCATTACGTAGTTTAGATAATGCATGCTCTCATGCTGAGCCTGATTTGTTGAGGATAGAGAGTGAAGAAGTAAGCACTTCGCTTGATATTGTTATGATGCTTGAGCGAGAGTCTGAGATACGTCTGGCAATGATGACCTTATCAGGCAAGCAACGCCAGTTGATAGCATTAGCTTTTTTCAAGGGATATACCCATGAAGAAATTGCTAATCAGATGAATATTCCACTGGGCACTATTAAATCAAGTATTAAACGTGCACAAGTTAAACTAAAAACATTATTAAACGAGGAGAGTTCATAAAATGACATACTCCAACAATCTAAACAGATCAATAAAACGACCTAATTCTGGTAATGAAAAAAAATCACATATCTTGGATGATGAAGTGACTGTAGCAATCGCAAACAAAATAATTCCTACCATACCCGCGCCTGAAGTTGCACAAAGGATTAAAACAAAACTGATGAAGAGCATAGAAAACAATAAACAAATATTCATATTTGCGAAGCAATCTAAGTGGAATGAGGTTTATCCTGGTGTAAAAGTGAGATTGTTACGTGAAGAGAATAATACAAAATCTATGATGGTAGAAATGGCCGAAAACAGTATCATACCTGAGCATACACACACTCAGAATGAAGAGTCTCTTGTTTTAAAAGGGGACGTATATATTGAAGGAATATTATGTATCGAAGGTGACTACCATTTCGCACCCTCTGGCAGTCATCATCAACCGATAACAACAAAGAATGGTTGTACTTTATTAGTGAAAAACTTCTAATAAACTGTCACATAAGCCCAATAGTTTATGCGTACTTTTTTCTTATTATTCAGTTTGTTTGTTATCTCAACGGTAAGTTTTGCAGAACCCTATGTAGCACCATTTTGGCTGCCAGGCGGAGACTTGCAAACCCTACATGCAGTTTTATTTGAAAGTAATCCGTCATTAGAATATCGCCGAGAGCGTTGGGAGCTACCTGATGGTGATTTTGTTGATACTGACTGGGTAGAGCCAGAAAATGTAGACTCGAATCAGCCTATAGTCGTACTCTTTCATGGTTTAGAAGGTAACTCACAAAGTCATTATGCAAAAGCAGTCATGGCAGCAACGTTAGCGAAAGGTTGGCGAGGGGTTGTGATTCATTTTCGGGGATGTTCGGGTGAGCTCAATCGATTACCGCGCGTCTATTACGCAGGAGACACTCCTGAAATTGAGCAACATTTGTCACGAGTAAGAACACTATACTCAAATGCACCCATTTATACAGTAGGCTTTTCGTTAGGCGGCAACGCACTATTAAAGTGGCTAGGTAAATCAGGTAGCCAGGCAAAACACTTGATAAATAAAGCGATTGCTGTTTCTGCACCTATCGATTTAGCAGCAACAGCAAACTCATTAGATACTGGGTTGAATCGCTACTTGTATACACCGTATTTTGTAAACTCAATGCGCCCCAAGGCACTGGCTATGCTTGAAAAATTTCCAGAAATAATGAATGAAAAAGACATAAAATCAGCGAAAACTATTCATGATATTGATAATGCTGTTACTGCTGTATTGTATGGCGCTTCAGATGCAGAGGATTATTATGCAAAAAATGCATCAAAAGAATTGCTTAAGGGCATTTACATACCCACCTTAATTTTAAATGCAAAAAATGATCCATTTGTTCCATCAGAGTCGCTTCCGACATCAGCTGAAGTTTCTTCATTTGTCACTCTAGAATATCCGGACACCGGTGGACATGTTGGATTTTCTGGGCGAGAGAACTGGCTTGCAAGACGCCTAATAGAATTTTTTACTGTGGACGCTAAATAAAAAATCAAAAAACGAATGTCAACGACGACTTCTGATTTATTTGATAATCAACTTCTATATAGAACATGAAATAAAGATAGAGTTTTTGCGATGGTTAAATTTTCATCAGAAAATAACAATAAAGTAATTACTGTTAGTCATGTAAATCACTCAATAAATGCCAATATTAGCCTTACATATGACTTAGCAGTAGTTATATTGGCAAATACAAAATCAATTCCATTCGATGAAGACTTTTTGGATGATTAACTAAATAGAAAATGAATCAATTGTAAAGCGAAAAAATGAAAAAGCAGCTACTAAAGAAACAAAGAAGCTTACTAGAAAAAGTAGGAGAAAGGCTTCAAAGCTCTTTAAATCGAAATCTAATCAAAAGAAAGTTAAAAACAAATACTGGGTAAGCATAGTTTCAGGGGGAGGAGGTCCAGGTACTGGTAAGAGAAGGTAGCGTAGCTTTCACCAATTAAAATCTAACTATCTTTTTTACAGTGTACCCATGAGTGTACCCATGAACGTCAGATAAAAAAAAGCTTACAATCATGAGAATGTAAGCCTTTTTTTTATATGGTACGCCCGAAGAGATTCGAACTCCTGACCCCTTGGTTCGTAGCCAAGTACTCTATCCAGCTGAGCTACGGGCGCGTTGAGCCGTGCATTATACAATAAAAAATAATTAAGTTAACCCTTTATCGACATAGATTGATAAATATATTTATGAAATAATCTAGTCGGTAAATTATATAAACCTTTTTTATTAGGACTTAAAGTGCTTATTTGGTTCGTTGCTGCTTATATTTTAGTTTCTGTCGCCATCGGTTTGCTCGCAGCAAGGGATGTGCATAATGTGAAAGATTATGCTGTTGCTGGACGTCATCTACCTTTACCTGTCGTTATAGCAACGGTATTTGCAACTTGGTTTGGAGCGGAAGT
>JBFIDU010000267.1:0-2828 GCA_041603755.1 Methylophilaceae bacterium | reverse complement strand
TAGTACTAAAATTATTTAGTATTAAGGAGCCTGCTTATGAGAACAGCAAAGCCTATCGGCATGAAATGAAATTGCTGGATGAAGATAGAAGACAACAAATAGAATCAAGAAAGCAAGCAAGAACAAAAGCATCAAAGGGAGGTACGAAAAATGACAGATAGACTCCCCATCACAGAGATATGGGTCTACCTATCGGGTGACCCGCTATTTGCGCTAATATTAACACTTGCCACCTATCAACTCGGTTATACCTTATACGTCAAATCCAACCGTAATCCTATTTTAAATCCAGCAGCTATATCAATTGTCTTGATTGCTGTAATTATCTCGCAGTTTGGTTTTGGTGATTCTAATCAAGAAGCCTATCAAAAATATTTTGAAGGTGCGAAATTTGTGCATTTCTTACTGGGTACAGCGACAGTTGCACTTGCTGTGCCAATCTATCGTGGTTTTGCACAAATGAAAGATAAAATGTTTCCAATTTTTATCGCGCTGATTAGCGGAAGTGTTGCTTCCATTGGCAGTGCCGTATTAATTGCGAAATATATGAATGCAGGTGAGAGTATCGTCGGCAGTATGTATACCAAATCCGTCACTGCGCCAATCGCCATGGGTATTGCAGAGCGCATTCAAGTCTCCCCTACCCTAACTGCTGTCTTCACCGTGATTACTGGTATTTTAGGGGCTATTCTGGCGCCTTATATTTTAGACATTTTTAAAATCAGACCTTGGTGGATACGTGGTACTGCTATTGGTGTGGGTGCGCATGGTTTAGGTATCACGCGTGCGTTTAGTGTCAATGAGCAAGCGGGCATATTTGCTAGCATGGCGATGGGGCTTAATGGCGTATTAAGTGCGATTGTCTTGCCTTTTATCTATACATGGTTGCACCAGTAATGGCTAAAGCAGCAAAAAACACCTTAGAACGCATATTGCACCAGCAAGGACATGGTTCACGCAAGCTTTGCCGCATCATGATCATCAACGATGAAGTCACCGTCAACGGTGAACTGTGCGACGATCCAACCGCTAGCTTTGAACTAGAAGGCCTGCAATACACGGTCAAAGGCGAAGCATGGGAATATAAAGAAAAGTCTTATCTTATGATGCATAAACCCAGCAACTATGAGTGCTCACACAAAACCCAACATCACCCGACTATTTACAGTTTATTACCATATCCATTAGTTGCACGTGGCGTTCAGTGTATTGGCCGCTTAGATGAAGATACAACGGGCCTAATACTCATTTCTGATGATGGTCAGTTTATTCACAAAATGAGCTCGCCCAAACACAAGGTACCCAAGGTTTACGAGGTAACTTGCAAGCATCCTGTTAATGATGAGCAATTAACTCAAATACTAAGTGGCGTACAACTGGTTGATGAAGATGCGCCTATCGCTGCGCTATCATGCACTCGCATTTCAGACGATATTATTCATATGACCTTAGCTGAAGGTAAATATCACCAAGTGAAACGTATGATTGCTGCTATTAGCAATCGAGTCGAGGCTTTAAAACGCATTCAGATTGGTGAACTAAAGTTACCGGATGATTTAAAAGTGGGTGAATGGCGATGGTTATCTGAGGATGATATGATGTTATTAACTAGCAAAAGTGACGCTGTTTAGACGGTGTAATTAAATTTTGAGAGAAATATTACTAACCAATTGATATTAATATGGAAATAGTAAAATTAAGACTGATTTATCCAAATAGTTATACACCTAAATCGGTGTATATTTAACTTTAGGAAGATTGATATGGTAGAGCAAGTTACAAACACATCATCTGGTGAAATTTCCATACTATTGTTGCGATCTAACGCCATTCTTAGGCTAGTCTCAATTACTTCCGCATTTGTCTTTTGGTTCTTAGTCTCTTTGCTTTGCTTCGTGCTTTATTTGCACAATCTGTTTCCTTACACGCTACTCTTACCATATGCCCAGGCCGTAAGTTTAATAGGCCTGTCACCAATTGCGGCAGCGGCTCTAACTTGGAAGTTTTTTGAATTTTTCTTTTCAAGCTATGTAATAGCTTACTCAAAAAAACATTGGCAAAAGTAATGTCCACTCCTAACCCATGATTCAAGCGGGACGCCTTACAGCGCCCCTTAATTTAAACGTTATAGATAAATACCATTTTTAAAATTAATCATTTAATGATGAAGAAAACTATTGTACTAATACTGCTTTTACTATCGTACTTCTCCTATGCAGAAGAAAAGGATTGCAATCATGCAATCAACACGATTGAGATAAATGCTTGTCTAGGCAAAGAGCTTGAAGTAGCTGAGGCTCAGTTAGCGCGTTATCTAGCAAAATCTCATGAACGGTATGACAATGAATCAGCTATTGCTGATGCGCTTGATCAATCTCAACAGAACTGGCTGGTCTATCGCCAATCGCATTGTGATGCAATATACACCGTGTGGTCTGACGGTAGTATTCGAGGTGTTATGCTTGGTGAATGTATGCTCAAATTAACCAAACAACGTACGCATCAGATTTGGGAAGATTATCTGACTTATATGGACAATACGCCCCCACTTCTACCAGAGCCAAAGTGAGAACTTAGCAGACTATGATTGCGAGATGATTGAACTCTGCGAATGGTCTTTTCAAAATGTATAATAGCTTTATTCTCATTAAGCTTCTTAGAAACACCTAATCTAATATGAAACAACTCTACCAATATTTTTTTCGTGGTTTACTTACCGCACTACCTATCGGACTAACGATTTATGTACTCTATGTATTTTGGTCATGGTCCGAACAGTTTTCAGAATCATGGATAAGGCCATGGGTTGGAGAGGCCTATATTCCTGG
>JBFIDU010000266.1:0-2836 GCA_041603755.1 Methylophilaceae bacterium | reverse complement strand
TCTTTATTGCGGGTAATTTTATACGTCACCTTTTCTGTTGGTAACGCCCCATCAATAAAAATCGCCTTACCATCCACATGCGCAACCCCGCGCCCCTCTTGGTCGAGAGACTCTACAATAACTGGTGCGGAAATTACCGCTGGGGCTTGTTTTTGTCGACGGGAACGGCGTGCCATAGCAAACTTTCAAATCATGCATGTTTATAAAAGAAGGCGGCATTCTAACTGATTACGCGGATTGCTCAAAAGTAGTACTTAATTTATGGTATTGTTAAATGGTAAAGGTGGGAATAAAGTGCAGGTAACATAATGAATAAGAAGGGGAATATCCAGTATGCACTCATTAAAACAGCATCAGCGGTGCTACCACCTTATAACTCGTATTTTTTAGGGTAGGGCATGCAAGAACCTAACTGGATCAATTATCTTACAGCAATAGGTTCGATTGCTACGCCAATATTAGTATTACTGCTCACGGCTGTAGGCTGGAAATACCGACAAACCATAGAGCGACAAATGCATCTAGAAGAGAAGCTTCGTGATGACCGCATTACTATATACAACCAGATTTTAGAACCATTTATATTACTTCTTATGACTGAAAATGCTTGGCAGACTGATAAAAAAAACCGAGGCAAAAACAAGAATGATATTGCAACAACACAAATGCTTTCACTTGAGTACCGTCAAACTTCATCAAAGCTATCGCTCATAGGTTCAGATGATGTCGTTACAGCATTTAATAATCTAATGCAGTATTTTTACAACCAACCAGATAGTGCTGGTGTGGAGCCAGCACCAGAAAAGTTACAGGACATGATGCGGTTACTCGGTAAATTCCTACTGGAAATACGAAAAAGCATGGGGAATGAGACAACTAAACTGGACCATTGGAGCATGCTAGAGTGGTTTTTTACAGACGCACGCAAAATGAGAGATAGCGACGCATAGCAGCCAATGTCTTTCATTTAAGCTGTATTACTTTTCGCCTCTAGGCGAGTTACTTTCTTTTGCTTGTGCTAAAGAAAGTATCCAAAGAAATACACACCCTGATATCAAGGGCTTCGCCTCCCTTCCGTTGCTCAACAAAATAAGCCGCTGCGGAACTCAACCTAGTGGCTTGCATAAAACGCAAGCCACTGCGGGATTCAAACAGGTCCTAGCCTCAATCTTATTTTGTCTGCGCGACTCAGCTTGATAAAAGGGATGAAGGTCAAACCCAACGTCGAATCCTGTCATTCCCATGAAAATGGGAATCCATTTTGAATTATATAGTTTGAACTTGGATTCCCGCTTATGCGGGAATGACGATGCTGGTTAAGCAGTGCAAGCAAGCTTAGATTAATTCCAAGCAGCTAAATACGCATCCCAATGCTCACCCTGATACCCTTCCAAGGTCTCACGCACCAAGGCCACTTCTCTGTTATAAGCTTGCTCTGTAAGATGCCCTCGCAGCAACTGAAAACGCAAATAGACTAAATGCGTATTCGCAACATCCGTCTCACAATAATCGCGAATCTCTTTAAGCTTGCCTGCCTTATAGGCATCCCAAACTTTACTGCCATCCATGCCTAATTTACCAGGAAAGCCGCAAAGCTTAGCTAAATCATCTAGCGGCGCATTGGCACGGCCGCCATACATGGCCATCACATCCATTAAATCCAAGTGGCGCATATGATAGCGGCTGATATAGTTGTTCCATTTAAAATCTTTGTCATCCTCACCCAAATCCCAGTAACGGCTGGCGTTAACACTATGGATTAAGCCACGGTATGTGAGCACAGGCAGATCAAAACCGCTGCCGTTCCAAGAGATGATTTGTGGGGTGTATTTTTCAATGCCATCGTAAAAGCGTTGAATCATTTCTTTTTCTGAAGACTCTTCATCACCGAGCGTCCAGATACTGAAGTGATCGCCTTGGCGCAGCGCACATGAGATGGCGCAAACTTTGTGTAGATGGAGTGGTAAAAATTCGGTACCGTTTTGCTGGCGGCGTTGATGCAATGCTAGGTTAACAACATCTTCATCAGAGGTGTCTGCTGGCAGATCGAGCAAGGTACGTAAGCCTTGCGCATCGGGGATGGTTTCTATATCAAAAACGAGCGTTGGTATCATATCCGTAAGGATACAATAAAAAACAATATCTGCTGAATAATTAACCTATTATTGACGACATCAAATATATAACATCGACTCATATATATAGTCATTGCGAGGAGCATAGCAACGAAGCAATCCAGTCTTTCAAAAACTAATTTGGACTGCCACGGCCTACTGCCTCGCAGTGACGCATATGTATAAAATTAGCGTCTAGCGTGATTGTTAATTAAACTAGTGCAGCTTCTTTTTCAGCTTCTTCTGCAAGTAATGCAGCTGCTTCTGCTCTTCTTAATGTTTCTTCGTCGGCTTTATGAATGCGCACAGGCATGACCATTTCATTACCTTCGAACAGGATCATTGCATGGCCTACTGGCTCATCTTTATTCACTGGTGTAAATTTGCCAAACCCATATTTTGCATTGCGAATGACTTGCCATGCACCGCGTGGCTCTGCATATTCTGGTTTTGAAAAATGTCTGGCTAACTCTGTGGTTGGCACGCTGATTAGAGGATAACTATTACCCTCTGCCATAATGGACCAACTGGCCTCACCTTCACGACCTGTAGCCTCTAATTGATATAGATACCAATCATCATCGTAGACCAATTGAAAAATGCTTTGAACAGTGCCATTACTAGCATTAAGAACAAAATAGATACCTTCATCATCAAGTGTAATGGCTTTGCCATAAGTAGGTAAGTTTACTACATTGCTAGTCATAAATCCCCCTATGCTT
>JBFIDU010000265.1:0-2848 GCA_041603755.1 Methylophilaceae bacterium | reverse complement strand
CAGTTTATGCGCTTTGCGACTTATCTGCTTCAATGCGTTTCAAAGGAAAACAGAAAAAAATTGCATTGGCAGCAGAGATTGTTGCTTCAATTGCTTATTCTGTGCAAGAAGCTGGTGATGCTTTCGGATTTATCGGTTTCAATCAGGCTATTTCTGAAGATTGGATAATCAAACCAACGATCAAACAAACGGATGTAGACCAATTAATCGAGCGACTTGCCAATTTTCAACCCACTTCATCAGGTATAAATGGTCTGTTTGATATCAACCAGCATATGAATAAAAAAAGGGGACTCATTTTTATTATTTCAGACTTCCACTTTTCATTAAAAACATTAAATGCAGTACTACCGATGCTTGCAAATCATCATGTTGTACCCGTTGTACTTTGGGATGAGAATGAATATGAAAACCTGCCCAATTTTGGTTTCAGTACATTCATTGATCCAGAAACAGGAGCGCAGCGGACTCTCTTCTTTAGGAAAGCATTAAGAGACCGCTTTCGAAAGATGTTCTTTGAGCGAAAAAAGCAGTTAAGTGAAGTCTTTGCGCAATATGAAATGCCTCCCTGCTTCATTGACAAAGGGTATAACCCGAAAGTGTTCTCTGAATATTTTCATCAATTCTCAGTGGCATGAGTGTAGGCGTGATGCAGCGATTCTTCAAAACATATAGTGCACTGATGATTATGCTGATGTTCACGCTCTTTGCTCCCTTCACACTAGCACAAAAAGCAACTGAGCTTTATAAATTGCGGGTCAATAACCCCGATCAATCAATTAACTATATCGTAGGTGATACATTTACTAGAAGCATAGAAATTGATATACAGCAGCCCTATCAGTTATTAGAAGATTCTCTACCTCAGTTGAGCATCAATCATCAAGGCCTTGAGCTAAAGTCAGTTAAGCTCGACAGTAAACAATTTCTTCACAACAGTCATTATGCAATTAATCTAACGTATCAGATATTTGATAGTGAGGCATACACAAAAAAATATAAGCTGTTGGCGCACAGTATTAAGATTCAGGATGCAAACAAATTAATAAGCATCAAGATACCAGAGTGGCAATTTCGTGTTTCACCTATTGCCACACATAATGAAAACGAAATATTTCAAGATATTAGCCCATATAGAATGCCGATAATCGTCGATAGTAGCTATGCTAAGGCAGCGCTTGCAATATTTTTCTGTTTAACGGTTATCAGTGTACTTGTATTAATTTATCTGAATGCAGATAGATCGTGGTTTCCTGGTATGGGTGGGCCATTTGCTAAAAGTTATCGTGAAATACAATCATCAGCTGAAGTGCAGCAGGCATTAGCAAGCGTACATCATGCATTTAACCAAACGTTCAAAGAAAGTTTGTTTTTGCATAATATAGATGACTTTCTAGTGAATAGACCTGAATTTAAATCTATTCGGGCTGAAATTGTGCATTTCTTCACGCACTCATACCACTTTCAGTTTGGATCAAATAAAGAAAGCCGAGCTATTTCACTGGCCGATGTCATCGATTTTTGTCTTTTATGCCGTGATTGTGAACGGAGTATAAAGTGACTCTTAGCTATCCATTCGTGCTTCTATTATTGCCACTAACGCTTATTCCATTATGGCTGCAACGACAAGACGGTCAGTACTACTCATCAATATTGATGATACCTGAGGATACTATTTCTGATATTGCCAGTTTAGCGTTGCGATACATCGTCGTCATATTACTGGCTTGCATGCTTTTGTCTTTAGTCGGTATACATGGCCCTACTGGTGAGATTGAACGTACCGGTAAAGGTGCGCAAACGGTATTTGTAATTGATAGAAGCGCAAGCATGGATGATCCTTTTGCAGGTTCTGGCACAAATGGCAATATCGGTGAGACAAAATCAGCGGCTGCAAAAAGATTAATCACTCAATTTGTCAATAAACGCAAAGACGATATGGTTGGCATCACTACGTTTAGCAATGCAGCAATGCATGCTATTCCACTCACTCAGAGTCGCGAAGCTATCTATGCAGCCATAGGGGCAGCAAGTGGTGCTGGTCTCTTGCAAACAAATATAGGTGCAGGATTAACGGTAGGCATCTCCATGTTTGAAAAGCTGGCTAACTCAGGCTCCCGTGCCATTGTCCTTTTATCGGATGGTGCTGGTCGATTGACGCCTAAAACGAAACAAAAAATCAAAGACTGGATCGTCAGAGAGCATATCAATTTATATTGGATAGTCTTACGTCAACCGCATGGTATCAGTATCTTTAATCCTAAATATGCTGATTCAGATTTGTCTGAGCTGCCTGCAGAAATTGAATTGCATCGTTTTTTTCAAACACTAGATACCAAGTATAAAGCTTATGAGGCAGATGACCCAAAGTCATTGCAAAACGCCATTGAAGATATCAATCTGCAAGAGCTGCAACCAATTACCTATATTGAAAAAACACCCGGTTACGATTACTCACCAATCTTTATTTATATTGCTATTTTACTGTTATCACTATTAATTCTAATTAAGCATTTAAGTTATCAATCATGGCAATAACTAACGCAAAAATTAACAAATTATCTTTATTGATGTTTTATGTTGGCATAGTGGGTTCGACGCTGGCTGGGTATCATCTTTATGAAATCGAAATTTTTAATCAAGCAATTCTACGTGGTAGCAAGCCACCCTTTAATGATTATATTTTTGAAACGAAATATGCCGCTGCATATTCACTCGCATCCAATGGTCGATACCAAGATGCCGCTCAATTATTCGGACAGTTGTTAGAAATGGATATCGACAAACAAAAGCGCGCAGCAGTGCAATATAACTTGGGTAATATTTTCTTAACTAGAGGACTATTGGT
>JBFIDU010000264.1:0-2879 GCA_041603755.1 Methylophilaceae bacterium | reverse complement strand
GATCCCTTTGGTGGATTGCCGTTATTAAAACCAATGTCAGAGGTGGCTGGCAGAATGGCTGCACAAGCTGGCGCACATTGTTTAGAAAAAGCACAAGGCGGTGCAGGTGTTTTGCTCGCTGGTGTTCCAGGCGTTGCTGCTGGCAAAGTACTCATTTTAGGTGGTGGTATCGTTGGTACTAATGCTGCACGCATGGCAATCGGTCTAGGTGCAAAAGTCACCATTATGGATGTATCGTTAATAAGGCTGACGCAAATTGATAATGATTTTGGTCACGCGGTAACAACAGCTTATTCAACCCATGAGAATATTTGTGACATGCTCCCAGAGACGGACTTGTTAATTGGTGGGGTATTAATCCCTGGGAACCATGCCCCCAAACTTATCACTAAAGAGATGCTCAAATTAATGCGCCCAGGTTCTGTGCTTGTCGATGTTGCTATAGACCAAGGCGGTTGTTTTGAAACTAGCCATGCTACCAGTCATCAATCTCCTACCTTTGTCGTAGATGATATTGTCCACTATTGCGTTGCCAATATGCCAGGCGCCGTGCCGAGAACCTCTACATTGGCATTAACGAATGCAACGTTGCCATTTATTTTGGCAATTGCCAATAAAGGGCATTTAAAAGCCATGACTGACGATATACATTTAAAAAATGGCCTTAATATTTATCAAGGCAATGTTGCGCATGCAGCAGTTGCAAGTGCATTAAATCTACCATATCAACCATTGAATTTTTAAACTTATGAACAAAAAACGCCCTATTGTTGGCATTCCCGCAGATATCAAACAGCTAGGAGACCACCCATATAACGTGGTAGGTTCAAAGTATATTGATGCGATTTCTGATGTTGCAAATTGCACCCCATTATTAATACCCGCTATCGGAAACCGTCAAGATATTGCAAGTATCCTTAGTGTGCTTGATGGCCTATTTTTAACAGGCGCTGTTTCTAATGTAGAACCCAGCAGATATGGAAAAACACGCATTAATGATGAAGTGCTATTAGATATAGACCGAGATGCAACAACCTTCCCCCTTATACAAGCAGCCCTAGAAGCCAACATACCTTTACTAGGGGTTTGCAGAGGTTTTCAAGAGCTAAACGTCGCAATGGGGGGCACACTTTTTCAAGCAGTGCATCTGGAGGATAATATGATGGATCATCGAGAAAAAGCAGGTAGCTTAGATGTCCAATATGGACCAGCTCACACCGTTAAAATTACAAAAAATGGTCGATTAGCGCAATTATTTGCGCATGCGGATGAAATCACTGTAAACTCACTTCATGGTCAGGGCATAGACAAACTTGGCAATCATTTATCGGTTGAAGCAACAGCAGCAGATGGCCTGATAGAGGCTATTTCTGTTTCTAACACCCCATCATTTGCATTAGCCGTTCAATGGCATCCAGAATGGAAAGCTATCGAAAACAAACAATCTATTGCCTTGTTTGAGGCTTTTGGACTAGCCTGTAAGGGATAAAACAGCATAGGTGATATATGGACAGTAAAGAAATAGCGAAAAAAGAAAAAGCTGGCTTTGAAAAAATGAGTGCATGGCTGAATGAACGCGGCATAACCGAAGTTGAGTGTTTGCTACCTGATATGACAGGCATCCCACGTGGCAAGATTTTACCGCGTACTAAATTTCATTTAGACAAAGGTATGCGCTTACCTGAGTCTATTCTGGGCATGACCGTTACTGGGGAGTATCCAGATGATGATGCTTTCAATAACATTATTCGCGTATCAGACAGTGATATGGTACTTCGACCAGATCCTGATACCGTTTGTTTCGTGCCTTGGACTGTTGACCCAACTGCGCAAGTGATTCATGACTGTTTTAACTTTCAAGATGAATTAATTGAATATGCACCGCGATCAGTATTGAGAAAAGTGCTGGATTTATACGACCAAAAAGGTTGGAAACCGGTGATTGCGCCTGAGTTAGAGTTTTACATATTAGCAAGGAATACTGACCCAGATATGCCATTGCAGGCACCAATTGGCCGCAGCGGTCGAGCTGAGTCTGGCCGACAAGCTTACAGCATTGATGCTGTCAATGAGTTCGATCCTTTGTTTGAAGACATTTATGAATATTGCGAAAAGCAAAATTTAGAAATAGATGCACTCATCCATGAAGTCGGTACTGGTCAAATGGAAATCAACTTCATGCACGGTGACCCTTTACAATTAGCTGACTCAGTTTTCTTATTTAAGCGCACGGTTAGAGAGGCTGCATTTCGACATGATATGTATGCTACCTTTATGGCTAAGCCGATGGCAGATCAACCAGGGTCTGCCATGCATATTCATCAAAGTGTGATTGATAAAAAAACAGGTGAAAATGTTTTTTCCAATGCAAACGGATCTGATAGTGATTTGTTTAGACATGCGATTGGTGGATTACAGCAATACCTGCCCCCAGCGATGGTGCTCATGGCACCTTTTGTGAATTCTTATCGCCGCTTGGTGCGTGATAATGCTGCACCGATTAATGTACAGTGGGGTCGTGATAATCGCACAGTCGGCATTCGTATTCCGGAAGCAAAAAAGTCGGCACGCCGACTTGAAAATAGAGTCCCAGGCGTCGATGCCAATCCCTATATTGCGATTGCCACCTCACTCGCTTGTACCTATCTGGGTATGATTAACAAAATAGAACCGGAAAAAGAGTTGCTAGGTAGTGGCTATTTACATCAACAAGAGTTACCCAGAAGCTTACTGGAAGCGATGGATTTATTAGACACCGTACCTGATTTACATGCCTTATTAGGTGAAAAGTTCATCAGGTTATATCTCTCGGTGAAAAGGCAAGAATATACTGAGTATATGAAAGTGATTAGCCCTTGGGAACGCCGTCATCTGTTGTT
>JBFIDU010000263.1:0-2881 GCA_041603755.1 Methylophilaceae bacterium | reverse complement strand
TTGTTCTCAGTAGCAACGAGAGTCGAATAGAGTGATTGGCTTGAATGGTATAGGTAATGGCTGGGTTGTCAGCAAAATAAATATGAATGGCGTGTCTAGCTCTATTTTTCAGTTCTTTTATTTCTAAATTAACTTCAATGACATCGCCTACAAAAACTGGTTTGGCACCAATAACAGAAATCTGTAAATAAGCTAAATTACGCCATGTATGCAGCATTGCCGTGTGGGCTAAAGATGCTAATAGAAATAAGACAAAGTAGGCCAAGCTTAATGTGTAATTGATTGCACCAATTAATAGAGCAATCAACATGAGTATATAAAATATACTCCAGCGACTTGGTAGGATATATATTTGCCGAGCATTCAGGGTCGCAATGTGATCGACACTTTTTGCTGCTCTGATAAATGATTGCAGCCGTTGCTTTAACTTATTGTAGAGGCGTTGACGGACCTTTGGCATTGGTTAAATGGCAACATTGTGCAGAATTTCTGCTGCAACATTAGTTTTTTCATCCTTGAATAGACGGTGTGATGCAACACTAGGAAAAACTGCTTGAATATCCTCGGGAATCACATAATCACGGTTTTCACAGAGTGCCCAAGCTTGGGCGCATTGTTTAAGTCCTAATCCCGCGCGTGGTGAAAGCCCGGTTTCTAGTTTGGTACGGCTGTACTGGATAAGTGCTTGTAGATAATCTAAAACAGCATCTGAAACATGAATGCTTGTAGCCGCTTGCTGAAGATTAAGCAAGGTTGCAGCATCACATACTGATTCAATTTGTTGATCTGCATTGCGACCACCGATATTTTTTAATAGTGTGCGTTCAGCATCATGGTCGGGATAACCCAAAGAAATACGCATCAAAAAACGATCTAGTTGCGATTCAGGTAATGGGAATGTGCCAATATTGTGATGTGGGTTTTGGGTTGCAATGACAAAAAAAGGTGAAGGTAATGGTAGCGTGTTGCCATCAACAGAGACTTGATATTCCTCCATTGCTTCTAGTAAAGCACTTTGTGTTTTTGGGGTAGCACGGTTGATTTCATCTGCTAATAATATATTGCTGAATATTGGTCCCCGATGAAACTTAAAGCTAGCGGTGTTCCTATCATAAACAGAAACGCCCAATACATCTGCTGGAAGCAAATCGCTCGTAAACTGCACACGGTTAAACGCCATACCAAATACATTTGCTAGTGCGTGAGCAAGGGTTGTTTTACCCATCCCAGGTAAATCTTCAATCAGTAAATGGCCGCGAGCCAATAAACATGTTAAGGCGAGTTTGACTTGTGATTGTTTACCCAAAATCACTTGGTTGAGCGCTTTGAGAATGTCTATGGTGACTGCGTGCATGGTATTCATCTTTATTGTATTGTGAGCTTATACTATTCTGCCATCACATGATTAATTCATCTAGTGTAAGTCGCTCAAGCTGGCTAAGTAACCATTGCTGTGCCTTGCCTATTTTTCTTGTTGGGTGGTTTCTCCAAGCAAGATAAGTCGGGGCTGTTGTCTTTGCTTCGTCTACATCTTTAATGACTAGCATTCCTCTTGCTGCATAATATTCTGCAGTTTTTATGGGAATATAGCCAACGCCAATGCCTCTGATTTGTGCAGCTACTTTACTTTGCATGTTATGGACAGTTAAAACATCTTGACCTGAAAGAATGCCAGCGGTTCTGGGCGGTAAATTACGTGAGCTGTCAGCTGCTGCAACAGAACGATACTGAATAATATCTGAGCTATTTAAAGGCTCAAGCTGGTTGGCTAGCGGGTGGTGCGGTGCTACTGCAAAAACAAAATCGAGCTGACCGATTAATTTTATTGCAAATCCACCACCAGATGGCATGTCACCTGGTGCACCAACAGAGATATCAGCACGACCAGATGTTAAAGCATCCCAACTGCCTCCAAATACTTCTTTTGTTAGTTTAATACGTGTACCAAAATCTTGTTGATAAAATAATTCGATTATTTTTAAGATTGCTGTATCTGCAAACAGATCACTAATTGCGATAGTTATGTCTGTTTCTATGCCAGTTGCGATTCGCTTAACCCTAGACTCCAAAGTCTGCGTGGCTTCTAATAGTTGTCTACCTTCTTTTAACAGTTCTTTGCCCGCTGCTGTCAGGGTTGCGCGATGGCCACTGCGGTCAAATATTTGCAGGCCTAAATCATCTTCGAGTTTTTTGATTGTGTAAGTGAGCGCAGAGGGCACGCGATAGAGTGACTCTGCGGCTGCCGCAAAGCTGCCTTTGCGTGCAATCGCATCAATGACTTCTAATGCTTCAATTGAAATGTGTAGGGACATATTATTCAAAATTATTGAATAAGATTAGCAAAATTATCCAATATCAATCATATGAATGTTTGTTTATCATAACATTATTAATTCAACATTATTGAATGATTTTATATGATTACTGTAAGAAAATCAGCTGAACGTGGACATGCTAATCATGGTTGGTTAGATAGTTATCACTCATTTTCGTTTGCTGAGTACTATGATCCAGCCTATATGGGATATTCAACGTTACGCGTCATTAATGAAGATGTGATTGCTGGAGGTACGGGATTTGGTATGCATGCGCATCGTGATATGGAGATTGTGACCTATATTTTATCTGGTCAACTTCGCCATCAGGATAGTATGGGCAACACGTCCAAAATAAGCGCAGGCGATGTGCAGCGTATGACAGCAGGGTCTGGTATCAGACATAGTGAATTTAATGCATCTACCACTGAAGCCGTACATTTGTTGCAGATTTGGATTTTGCCAGCAGAATTGCGTTTGCCACCTAGTTACGAAGAGAAGCATTTTTCTGAGTCAGAAAAAAAGAATCAATGGCGCTTAATTGTGTCGCCTGACGGCACAGATGG
>JBFIDU010000262.1:0-2894 GCA_041603755.1 Methylophilaceae bacterium | reverse complement strand
GTAAATACAGCTGTTGCTTTATCTTTCTCGTGCTTACTTAATTGTTTATGTGGTGTGTTTGGCACATCTAATCCTGCCCACTCCATGAGTTCAACAACTTGCTTCGGCTCAAACTTCAGCATCGTGCCACGCTTGACGCGAGACGGCAAACTCACAGGACCAAATCGCACGCGCATTAATCTACTCACAGGCAACTGAAACGCTTCAAATAAACGTCTTACCTCACGGTTACGACCTTCTTTTAACGTGACCTGATACCAATGATTAGCGCCCTCGCCACCCTGTGCAACTATCGAATCAAATGCTGCTGGACCATCCTCCAACTCTATCCCCTGTGTCAGCATTTGCATTTGCTCCTCCGTTAGCTCTCCAAACACGCGCACAGCATATTCACGTTCAACTTCATAACGCGGATGCATAAAGCGATTAGCCAACTCTCCAGAGGTTGTAAAAATCAACAAACCAGAGGTGTTGATATCCAAGCGTCCAATCGCAATCCATTTGGCACCTTTGATACGTGGTAGTTTATCAAACACACTAGCGCGACCTTCTGGATCATCTGCACTGACGATTTCATCATCTGGCTTATGGTAGATTAATACTTGTGGTAGCTCAGGGTTAAATGGTAAACGCACGGGACGGCAATCAACACGTACAACATCCTCTGCTGAAACCGCTGCGCCAACTTGTGCAATTTGCCCATTTACTGTTACCCGTCCAGACTCAACAAGCTTTTCCATTTCACGGCGCGAGCCTAAGCCAGCTAATGCGAGTAATTTATGTAAACGCTGCGTTGGTAGTTGCTCGCCATCAGCGCTAGCAGAAGAAATTACCTTTTCATCTGGTACATTTGTTCTGCGATTTTGTGAATCTTTGGGTTTTTTAAAAGGACGTGCCATGAAACCTGCTTAAAATCGATAAGTTTGTGATTTTACAGCAAATAGCTTAGCTATCTAATGGAATTTCACTTTGGGTAAAATCTTCTATAGGCGGCAACTCGGCGAGTGACCTTAAATTCAAATCATCTAAAAAGTGTTTTGTGGTTGCATAGAGTGATGGTCGGCCTGGCACTTCGCGTTGGCCAACTACATCGATCCAATCACGCTCTATCAGCTGCCGCATGACATTTGGGTTCACCGTCACACCACGTATTTGCTCAATATCACCTCTGGTGACTGGCTGGCGGTAAGCAATAATCGCTAGCGTTTCCATCACAGCACGAGAATATTTTGGCTCTCGTTCCGGGTTCATCCTTGCAATAAATGCACTGTATTCTGCTTTGGCTTGAAACCGATAACCAGATGCCACTTGAACCAACTCTAAGGTTTTTTCTTCCCAGTCTTGCTTAAGTTCGTCGAGCAACATTCTAAGCGTTGCACGCTCCATTCGTCCTGCAAACAATTTCAGCATATCGTCTAGACTCAATACTTGCCCAGCAGTCAATAGCGCTGCTTCCAATATTTGCTTCATTTCTGTAATATTTTCAGGCTCTCTCATTCGGCACTGCTCGCTTGCAAATAAATAGTTGAAAACGCCGCTTGCTGGGTGATTTTTACCAAGCCTTCTTTAGCAAGCTCCAATATCGCTAAAAAATTGACCACTAACTTTGGCAAACCATCTGTTTTTAAATCAAATAGCTCAGAAAACTCACACATACCTTCAGTTTGTAACCGCCTCAACACCATGCTCATATGCTCACGTACTGAAAGCTCAGCACGACCTAATTTATGATGCGAATTAAGTTTGGCTCGCTTAAGTACATTTTTCCATGCTTCAGCCAATTCATCCATACTCACTTCTGGTGGCTTGATTTCAGCAATATGATGGTAGTAAGCATGTGCAACTTGTAATTCCTCACCTACTTTTGGCATTTCGTCCAGGTTACGCGCTGCAAGCTTAATCGCTTCATACTCCATCAAACGTCTCACCAGCTCTGCGCGCGGATCATCTTCTTCTTCAATCTCAGCAGGCTTTGGCAACAACATGCGCGACTTAATTTCAATCAACATCGCCGACATGAGTAAATAGTCTGCTGCGAGCTCTAGCTTGATTGCTTTCATCTTTTCCACGTACAGCATATATTGTGCTGTCAGTTCAGCCATCGGAATATTAAGAATATCTAAATTGTTCTTGCGGATGAGGTAGAGCAATAAGTCTAAAGGCCCTTCAAAAGACTCTAAATAGACCTCTAGTGCATCAGGTGGAATATATAAATCTTTTGGCAACTCATACAGTGCTTCGCCATTGATTTTAATGTCTGATGTGGTGATGAGCAAAAGAAACCTTTATTTATATTTTTTACAACAAACCACATCATATAGTATTTTATAAAAATATAAAACACCAAATATGCTGATATTTTGAATCTGCTAACTAATACTTGGGTAAACCTGTGAACAGTATTACTATAAATCTACTATCCGTAATCCAGACCCATCACATCACGCACATCACGCATCGTTTCACGCGCAATTTTTCTCGCTTTTTCGCAGCCATCAGATACGATATTTTTAACCAAAGTTGGATCCTCGGCATACTGTGCTGCGCGTTCTTGTATTGGCTTTAACTCTTTCAGCACGCCATCAATTACTGGTTGTTTGCATTCAATACAGCCAATGGAGCCCTGCTTACAACCCATTTGCACCCAGTCTTGAATATTTTGATCAGAATAAATTTCATGTAATTGCCAAACGGGGCATTTAGCAGGGTCACCAGGATCAGTTCTTCTGACACGGGCGGGATCCGTAGGCATCGTTTTGATTTTTTTTGTCACATCTTCTGGCGACTCACGCAATGAAATCGTATTGTTGTACGATTTGGACATTTTTTGCCCATCCAAACCAGGCATTTTGGATGCTGGCGTCAGCTTGTATTCAGGTTCTATCAAGATAATT
>JBFIDU010000261.1:0-2917 GCA_041603755.1 Methylophilaceae bacterium | reverse complement strand
TGCCATCCAAAAGTCGTCGCAGCAGTCGAAAAACAACTTAAACAATTTAACCATACCTGCTTTCAAGTGGTAGGTTATGAAAGTTATATTAGCCTAGCAGAAAGACTAAACAAACTCGCACCTGGCAGCACTCCTAAAAAAACTTTTTTTATGAATTCTGGTGCAGAGGCGATTGAAAATGCAGTAAAAGTTGCTCGCGCTGCCACAGGCCGCTCAGGCATTATTGCCTTTGACGGAGCGTTTCATGGCCGCACCATGTTCTCGGTGGCGATGACAGGCAAGATAGATCCCTATAAAAAAGGATTTGGGCCTTTCCCAGCTGAGATTTATCACGCACCCTTCCCTTATCCATTACATGGCATTAGCGAAGATGACGCCATTAATGGACTACAAAAAATATTTAAATACGATATTGAGGCGTCTCGTGTTGCCGCAATTTTTGTAGAACCTGTTCAAGGTGAAGGTGGCTATATTCCTGCACCAGCTTCCTTCTTAAAACGATTAAGAAATATCTGTGATGAGCACGGCATATTAATGGTGGTGGATGAGGTACAGAGCGGTATTGGTCGTTGTGGAAAACTATTTGCTATTGAACACACTGATATTGAACCCGATATCATGACTCTAGCCAAAGGCCTTGGTGGCGGCTTTACCTTATCAGCTATCACAGGCAAAGCACATGTCATGGATGCTGCAGAACCTGGTGGGCTTGGTAGTACTTATGCAGGCAATCCAATTGCAATTGCAGCTGCGCATGCAGTACTGGATGTGGTTGATGAAGAAGATTTATGTGCTCGCTCAATAGAAATTGGCAATGTGCTTAACGAACGTTTTAGTCGCATGCAAGAGAAGTTTAGTTTTATTGCCGAAGTCCGCCATTTGGGTGCCATGACGGGTGTGGAATTTTGCCATGATGGAGATCCGCACCGCCCTGCTGCCGACATTGCCAATACATTAAAAACCGAAGCAGCAAAAAAAGGATTGTTAATTCTTAATTGTGGAGTGTATGGCAACGTATTAAGGATCATGGTGCCCCTAACCGTAAGTGACGCAACCTTAAATGAAGGCATTGATATTATAGAATCGATACTGACCGAACTCGCTTCAAAGTGAGCGCATATCATTAGTTAATTAGTAATTCATTAGTAGCTTGTTTTTGGTGCGAGCCACTTTTCCATCACCACACAGGCGGTAATATCGCCAGTTACATTGATGGCTGTGCGCGACATATCTAAAATTCTATCAACCCCAATAATCAGCGCAATGCCTGCAGCAGGCACGCCTATGTTCCCAAGAATGGTAGCAAGAATGACAATACCAACACCCGGTGTGCTAGGTGAGCCTATAGAAGCACCTATTGTAGTAGCAGCCAGCAATAACAATTGTCCGCTTGAAAGTTCTATTCCAAAAACTTGCGTTAAAAACAGCGCTGCAATGACCTGATATAGCGCTGTTCCACCCATGTTAACGGTAGCGCCCAGCGGAATAACAAAATCCGCAATTGAGGTTTGTATATTAAATTTTTCTACAACCGTTTTAATAGAGATTGGCATGACCGCCGCAGAACTTGAAGTGGAAAAAGCCAACAACTGAACTTCTCTTATCTTTGTTAAAAAAACGGATGGCTTGATATCCGCCATAAAAAACACAATAAGCGTATAGACAGCCAATAAAATGGCTAAGCCAAGTAATACAACACCTACATACACTGACATACCAATCATAGCTTTCAAGCCTATTTGCATCGTAATCTGCGCCAACAGCCCTAACACAGCTAAGGGTACAATAATCATGGCCCAACTGACGATTTTCATGGATAACTCTTGAACCCCTCGAGCAAGATCGAGCAATGGTTTTGCACGGCCACTATCAATTGAGGCAAGTGCAACGCCTGTTAAAATTGCAAACACCACAATTTGCAACATACTCTCCTCCAGCGCTGCACTGAGTGGATTGGCAGGGATTAGCGCTACTATTCGTTCTCGAATGGAAAATGTTTCTAATTGATTAACCGTGTCCGTAGCACCTGCGGTAGTAAGTGTTTTGCTTAATAATTGCGGATCTATGTATTGCCCTGGTGTAATCAGAATTGCGAGACCCACACCGATTAATACTGCTAGTGTTGTTGTTAACAAAAAGAATGGGACAATCCTTAACCCCATTTGACGGAGCTTATCTAAATCTTCAGTTCCGGCAATGCCTAGCACGATAGAAGAAACCACTAGCGGCAGCATAATCATTTGAATCAATGCCAAAAATAAGTGGCCAGGTAAAACAAGCCAGCCTGAAATAAGCTCTGCAATTGGCGGTGATACTAACGCTGCGCCATCAGGTGAGATTAGCAGCCCTGTACTAATGCCTACCACCATCCCTACTAGAATTTGTAGCCACAGTTTAGTACGAATAAGAAAAGTCAATTTTCCTGCTAAGTCACCCAGTATAGAAAACTCACCTAATGGCAAGTTACGCCCAGTTGTTGAAGTTGAAACGTTTTCTTTAGTCATACCGCTTACTTTAACAAATAAATGCGCAAACTTAATGATTCATATCAAGTCATACAAACTCTGTTACTGATGAAGCCATTGAATTAATAAAAGCTTTAACAGTCAACCAGTCATACAAATTCGATTTACATTATGATGTGTCAATGTTAAGTTAATCTGTAAATAATTATTTACCAAAATAAGCACGTTAGAGGGGGACTCAGGTGAAAGCATTAGTAAAAAAATACCCAAAAGAAGGGTTATGGTTAGACGATATGCCAATGCCAGTAGTTGGCAATAACGATGTGCTAATCAAAATTAAAAAAACAGCCATCTGTGGCACAGATATTCATATTTACAACTGGGATGAGTGGGCACAAAAGACCATACCAGTCCCCATGATTACAGGGCATGAATATGCAGGTGAAATTGTT
>JBFIDU010000260.1:0-2924 GCA_041603755.1 Methylophilaceae bacterium | reverse complement strand
ATCGATGCCATTTTTTACTGTCCACATGCTGCTAGTGATAATTGCGAGTGTAGAAAACCCAAGAGCAATATGATTACAGATATTGGTCATCGCTTTGCAGTTGATTTAAAAAAAGTACCCGCCATAGGGGATGCAATGCGTGACTTGCAGGCATTTGCAAAAGCAGGATGCCAACCCATGTTAGTTAAAACTGGAAAAGGGAAAGAAACCTTAGCGAAAGGTAGCTTACCTGAGAACACACTCATCTTTAACAATTTGGCTGAGGCAGCTAATTATATTGTCAAAAAACATTAACCGCTGTTTGATATGATTTATTTACGCTCATTTATCTTTAATCTTGGCATGTGGATTTTTACCATCCCCTTTACCACAATCGGCTTACTGACTTTTCCACTAGCGCCAATGCAACGCTACCGCTTTCTGAGTCAATGGGCGCGCTGCATGCTATGGTGGTTGCGCATCAGCTGTGGTTTAAGCTTTACTGTTAGAGGTCGCGAAAATATTCCAGATAGTCCAAGCATTATTCTTTGTAAACATCAATCGGCTTGGGAGACGTTAGCATTACAATTGATTTTTCCGCCACAAGTATGGGTACTTAAACGTTCACTGTTATTGATTCCTTTCTTTGGTTGGGCACTGGCACTCACATCACCCATTGCAATTAATCGATCTGCTGGGCGTGAGGCTTTAAAACAACTGGTCACTCTTGGCAAAGAACGCTTGGCCAAACAGTTTTGGGTCGTCATTTTTCCCGAAGGCACTCGCACTTCCCCAGGCGAGCGTGGCAAATATCATATTGGCGGCGCCTGGCTGGCCACACATACAAAAACGCAAGTGGTGCCTGTAGCGCATAATGCAGGGGAGTTTTGGCGTAAAAACTCATTTCTAAAATACCCGGGCGTCATTCAAGTTAGTATTGGCAAGCCGATGCATACTGATGGAGTAAAAGCCGATGTGCTAAACCAGCAGGTTGAGAACTGGATTGAGACTGAAATGGAATCATTCAGTCAATAATTATCACATGGCGCAAAAATCTATTCAGCTTAATAATGGTGAGACGATTCCATATCAATTGGAACGCAGACCGCGCCGCACGGTTGGACTTAAAATCACTGAAGCAGGCTTAGTTGTTCATGCGCCCAAATATATTTTAGAGTTTCAATTAAAAAAGCTGATCCAGGATAAATCAAACTGGATTATTAACAAGCTAGAAGCAAGAAAAAAATATGCAGTTCCTGCTATATCTTGGCAAGATGGTGAGACCCTGCAATTATTGGGTAATACGATATCATTAGGCGTAGTCTTTGATAGTAAAAACAAGAAACCAGTGTTTGAGCAAAACCGTTTAACCATTGCTTCACCTGAAGCAGGCAATCTAACCGTTATCAAACATAAAGTGACGCAGTGGTATAAAAAACAGGCGTTAACAGACTTTACTCGGCGCTTGGAATTATTGGCTACAAAATTAGGTGTACCGACCCCGCCACTTAAATTATCCAACGCTCAGTCTCGCTGGGGCAGCTGTAGTAGCCGAGGCGATATTCGCTTGAACTGGCGCTTGTTACAGGCACCACCCCACATCATCAATTATGTGATTTGCCATGAACTTGCGCATTTAAAGGAGATGAATCACTCCGCGCGATTTTGGGCAGTTGTTGGCAGCATCTATCCAGATTATAAAAGTGCCGAAAAAGAGTTAAAGCAAATCAGCCATGAATTACATCGCATGTAATCAATAAACATAATATAAAAAGGGAGCTATTGCTCCCTTTTGCTTACCACTGGTATTACATCAGTTTTTTCAAATCGCTGGCGATTTCTTCAGACTTTTGACCATAACCCAAATAAAGTCTGACCTTACCAGTTTTATCGAATACATACATACCTGCGCTGTGATCAATATTATAGTCAGTTGGCGATTTGCCTGGTGTCTCGAGATAATAAATTTTGAAGTTACCTAAAGTTTCCGCCGTTTCTTGTAAACTACCTCTTAAACCAATAAATCGCTTATCAAATGATGGCACAAACTGCGCAAGCACTTCTTGTGTGTCACGTTTGGGGTCAACTGTGACAAATAGCACCTGCACTTCATCCGCTTTATCCCCTAGTATTTTCATGGTGTTTTTTAGCTCAAGCATCGTCGTCGGGCAAACGTCAGGGCAATGCGTGAAACCAAAAAACAGTACAACCACCTTCCCTTTAAAATCACTCATAGTACGCAACTGACCATTGTGATCGGTTAATTTCAATGGTTTTGGAAAGTCAGCTCCCGTGATATCCGTCCCGACAAAACCACCAGAACTCGCAGCACCTTCTCCTGGTGCGGCATTACATGCACTCAGAAAAGCAAAGCAAATCAGCAAAAAAATGCTTCGTAAAAGCTTAAACATAAAATAACCTCAATAAAAATCAGATTTTAATTTTAACATGCTGAGAAAATTATAACCTTTAGTTTACAATAATGGTTTTGATATTATCTAAGGCAATAACATAATGGCAATACCAAGCTCAATGGCGGACCGTGACGGTTTTATTTGGTACGATGGCGAATTAGTAAACTGGCGCGATGCCACTACGCATGTACTGACTCACACACTTCATTACGGTATGGGTGTTTTTGAAGGAGTGCGCGCTTACAAAACAGACAAAGGTACTGCAATCTTCCGCTTGCAAGATCATACGGATAGGTTGTTCCGCAGTGCGCATATCTTAGGTATGAAAATGCCATTTGATAAAACAACGATTTCGGAAGCGCAAAAAACAGCAGTACGTGAAAACAACCTTGAATCTGCCTATATTCGCCCGATGGCGTTTTATGGTGCTGAAGCAATGGGTATATCTGCCAAAACATTATCCACACATGTTATTTGTGCTGCATGGAGCTGGGGTGCTTATATGGGCGACGAAGCCATTACCAAAGGTAT
>JBFIDU010000259.1:0-2925 GCA_041603755.1 Methylophilaceae bacterium | reverse complement strand
GGAGAAAATAATTTACCTTCCAAGCCTTGCAGCGTTAACAATGGGAAAAACACGGTGATAATAATTACCACACCAGAAGCAACAGGCAAGCTCACTTCACGCATCGCATTCAATATGATGCTCATTTTTGATTGCACATGCTTATCTGGCGTATGAGCCAAATGTGAAATAATGTTTTCCACTACTACGACGGAAGAATCGACCAACATCCCAATGGCTATCGCCAATCCACCTAAGCTCATTAAATTAGCTGACATGCCAAACTGTTTCATGAGTAAGAATGTCGTTAATACGGCTAGTGGCAAAGAAAAAGCAATAGTTAATGCTGCACGCCAATTACCCAGAAAAAGAATCAGTAGAATAATCACCAGAACCACTGCTTCTGTTAACGCTTTATTAACCGTATTAACAGCACGTTCAACTAAATTACCACGATCATAAAATACATTGGTGGTAACGCCCTTAGGCAGCGTTGGTGCAATCTCTGCTAATTTTGCACGTACACCTTCAACGACGGCACGGGCATTGGCACCACGTAAACCCAGTACCAAACCCTCTACAGCTTCAGCTTTACCATTTGCAGTGACTGCGCCATAACGGGTTAAAGCACCAATGCGTACTTCAGCTACATCTGCAATAAAAACAGGCTTACCATCCTCACTTTTCACAACAATATCACGCACATCGTTTAAATTTTGGATTGCGCCTTCGGAGCGGACTAACAATGCGTCTTCATTATCGCTCAAGCGCCCTGCGCCATCATTACGGTTATTCTCAGTTATGGCATCACGCAATATATTTAAACTAATGCCTCGTGCATACATGCGCGCATTATCAGGCACTATTTCATAGGTACGCACTAATCCACCCAAGGCATTTACATCTGCCACACCTGGTACGGTTCTCAATTGCGGGCGGATGACCCAATCAAGCAAATTACGCTTTTCTTCCAAATCTAAAGTATCAGACTCAACCGTAAACATAAACATCTCGCCCAATGGTGTAGTCATCGGCGCTATACCACCTGAAATATTACTTGGCAGATTCCCCCAAACGTTACTCAAACGCTCACTCACTTGCTGACGCGCCCAGTAAATATCGGTACCATCTTCAAAGTCCACCGTAATATCAGTGAGTGCGTATTTGGCCACTGAGCGCAAACCTGATTGTTTAGGAATACCCAGCATTTCTACTTCAATTGGTGCTGTAATGCGTGTCTCTACCTCTTCTGGGGTCATCCCCGGAGATTTCACGATTACTTTAACCTGTGTTGACGAAACATCTGGAAAAGCATCAATGGGTAGTTGCTGATAAGCCAAATAACCTGCAATACTTAGCAATATTGCTAAAATCAGCACCATAATGCGTTGGCGTAAGGAGAATTCAACGATGAAATTAAGCATTATTCACCACCTAAGCCTAACCAACTACCTTTGAGCGCGGCCAAACCAGTGATGGCTATCTCATCAGCATCACGCAATGCACCTTTAACCAAAGCATACTGCTTATCTTCATTTAATAAAGTCACTGGAATAATTTCAAAGCCTTGATTAGTACGTTTAAAGACGAAATTTTTTTGTCCATTACGGACTAAGGCAGTTTTGGGGATTTGGATACTGTCACTATCCGTTTTGATTGTCATGGCTACTTCAATAAATTGGCCAAGTGATAGCTTATCTACACCCTGATTAATTTCAGCGCGCACTTGTAACGTTTGCGTTGCTTTATCAACGCTACGCAGGATAGCGATAACTTGACCACTAACACCTATGTTGGGTATTTCTACTTTCAAGCCTTTTTGAATTTTGGCAGCATCTTCAATTGGTATGTTCATCTCCAACCACAATGGATTTAGCTGTGCAATTTGATACAGCGGCATCCCACTATCGAGACGGTCACCCACTTTGGCATATTGCGCAATGACTTGCCCTTTCATCGGCGCAACAATGCTAATCTTGCTTTGCATGCTGTTGCTACTACTCAAACGATTAATTGTTGCATCAGTCATTCCCGCCAAGCGTAATGATTGCTTCTTTTGCATCACCTCGGTTTGAAGAGCTTCTTGCGCACTTTTAGATTCCATATAGCGCCTGTTTGGGATAATGCCTTCTTCAGCTAAACTTTTATCGCGTGTAGTTGTTTGTATAGCCAAAGCTAGTTTGGTTTTTGCTTGCAGATACTCGCCTTGCAAGCCAATCAATTCATTACTACTTATCTCAGCTAACACTTCTCCCTTCTCAACTTCCTGCCCTGTAGCAACTCGCAAAGCACTAATTAATCCATGTTGCGGCATACTCACTATTTGTGTTTGATTGTTTGGCAGTGTTACTTCAGCACTATATTGACGCATATAGTGGTCAGCACCCTCATTCACTTGCTTTGTTGTTACTTGCATTTGTTTGATTTGCGCATTGCTTAAAGGTAATGATTCAGCAAACCCAGTTAACGGTAATAACAATGCAATGCTGATAATGCTTATTAATTTATTCATGGTAAAACTCCTACAGCTTGGTTATATCTGGCAATATTCCATTGATGTTGTATTTGCACTGCACGGTATTTTCGCTCTGCATCAAAGGTTTGGCTTTTAATTCTAATTAGCTTAGAAAGGTCATGTTCGCCGAGCGCATAGGCTTTTTCTGCAAGCCGCAAACTTTCACTGGCTATTTCCCAATGCTGTTTTGCCAGTGCAAGCTCAAGCTCATTCACCTCTAGGTTATGTTCAGCTTCATGAAGCGCTGCCTCTAATACTCTTTTAAGCTCATCACGCTCTGTTAGCGCTTGTCCCAAATTCATTTCTGAAGCGGCTGCAATCGGTGTCGTTCTTGCTGGTGTGGCAAAAGGAATACGAATGCTGAGACCCATGCTTTGGTTATACTGCGTGTCAAATGCACCTTGAGAATTTCTAGCGTTGATTAAAACTTG
>JBFIDU010000258.1:0-2950 GCA_041603755.1 Methylophilaceae bacterium | reverse complement strand
GTTAGTTCTATTGTTTATACGGATATTGGCCGTGATGGCATGATGACGGGAGTCAATATTGAGGCCACGGTTGCCTTGGCACAGGAGTTATTGATTCCAGTGATTGCATCAGGCGGCGTAACCAATTTGGATGATGTCCGCAAGCTATGTGCAGTAGAAAGCGAGGGTATTATCGGTACCATTACTGGACGTGCAATCTATGAAGGCTCGTTAGATTTTGCCGCTGCGCAAAAGCTAGCAGATGAGTTGACCAATGCTGGCTAAACGTATTATTCCTTGTATGGATGTGACAGCCGGTCGTGTCGTAAAAGGCGTTAATTTTTTAGAGCTGCGTGATGCAGGAGATCCAGTAGAAATTGCAAAACGCTATGATGATCAAGGTGCAGATGAATTAACTTTTTTAGATATAACGGCTACATCTGATGACAGAGATTTAATCCTACACATTATTGAAGATGTTGCTAGTCAAGTATTTATCCCACTCACTGTAGGTGGAGGCGTGCGAGAAGTAGAGGATGTGCGCCGGTTACTCAACGCAGGTGCTGATAAAGTCAGTATTAATACGACTGCAGTTTTTAATCCGCAAATGGTAGCAGCGGCTTCGGCCCGTTTTGGGTCACAATGTATCGTTGTTGCTATTGATGCAAAAAAGGTGGATGATCAGCCATTTGATTGGGAAGTTTTTACGCACGGCGGACGTAAACCAACGGGACTAGATGCAGTCGAATGGGCAAAAAAAATGGTGTCACTGGGTGCAGGCGAATTGCTTGTGACTAGTATGGATCGAGATGGTACGAAAACTGGATTTAACAACGAACTCAATAGAGCAATTTCAAATGCAGTAGATGTGCCACTTATTGCATCTGGTGGTGTTGGAAATTTGCAGCATCTAGTCGATGGCATTAAAGTGGGTGGCGCAGATGCGGTACTTGCTGCTAGTATTTTTCATTATGGCGAATATACAGTAAAGGAAGCTAAAACTTATATGCAGCAGCATCATATTGAAGTTAGGTTATAGCGAAACAAATGGATTGGTTAGATAAAATAAAATGGGATAAAGATGGCTTGGTGCCTGTTATCGCGCAAGAGCGCAAAACGGGGAAGGTGCTGATGTTTGCTTGGATGAATCGTGAAGCGCTAAAGCTAACCAATGAATCCAAACAGGCGGTCTATTGGTCAAGGTCGCGTCAAAAATTATGGCGTAAAGGTGAGTCTTCAGGTCATGTGCAGCATGTGCATGAAATTAGACTAGATTGCGATGAAGATGTCATATTGATTGATGTTGAACAAGAGGGTGGTATCGCTTGTCACACAGGAAGACATAACTGCTTTTTTCAGAAATTAAATGATAATCGATGGGAGATTGATCAGCCCATCATTAAGAATCCAGAAGATATCTACAAACCATTAGCATGAGTGATATATTAAACCGATTGGCAGACTTGTTGGAGCAACGCAAAACTGCAGAGCCAGATACATCCTATGTAGCTAAGTTATATAGCAAAGGCATGGACAGTATTCTTAAAAAAGTAGGTGAAGAGGCAACAGAAACCATTATCGCTGCTAAGGGTGGCAATGCGGATGAAATCATTTATGAAACAGCAGATTTATGGTTTCATACCATGGTGATGCTTGCAAAAGCTGGTCTGAAACCACAAGATGTGCTGAATGAATTGGCAAGGCGCGAGGGGTTGTCTGGTATTGATGAAAAAAATGCCAGAGACAAGGGCTAGTTTTGCTGCATTTACTGTTGATTAAATAGGATTCAAGAAATGGCTACAGACTGTCTGTTTTGTAAAATCATAGATCGTGTTATTCCAGCGACTACAATTTATGAAGACGATGATGTCATTGTGTTCAATGATATCAAACCAATGGCTAAAGTTCACTTTTTGATTGTACCTAAGCTACATATTGATAGCTTAAAGGAGTGTGATGAGACGCATCAGTCATTGTTGGGGAAAATGTTGTTATTAGCACCTAAGCTTGCAAGCGAGCAAGGGTTGCAAGGTTTTAAAACGTTAATCAATACCGGCCGTGAAGGTGGGCAGGAGATTTTTCATATTCACGTGCATGTGTTTGGTGGTTGATTGCCAGATACAATAACTGAGGAGATTTTGAGATGGGCGCATTTAGTATATGGCACTGGTTAATTGTACTGCTTATCGTAGTCTTGGTCTTTGGGACCAAAAAATTACGGAATATCGGTAGTGATGTTGGTGGCGCTGTTAAAGAGTTTAAAAAAGCAGTTAAAGAAAATGAAAGCGATGATACAGCTGACACGACAGGGACTACAATAGAAGGTGAAGTGACAGAAAAGAACAAGCAGTAATTTAGGCTGCAAACGTGTTTGATATTTCTTTTTCAGAATTGATGATTATTGCAGTGGTCACGCTGCTCGTAGTTGGTCCAGATAAATTACCGCACTTAGCGCGCACGGTAGGTGCTTTTGTCGGTCGCTTACAGCGCTATGTTGCACAGGTTAAAGAAGAAGTTAATCGTGAAGTGCGCTTTGAAGAATTGCAGAACTTACAGCAAGAAATCAAAGAAGGTAAGCGCAAGGTAGAAGCAAGCATGATGGATGGTGTTGATGACATCCATGCAGCAGTAACATCGGTAAAAACTTCACGAAAGCCGGATTCAGATGCAGCAGAGGCAGCTGTTAAGATGAATGCCATGTCTGGCAAAGTTCAAGACAAAGTAGTACCCAAAAAAAAATCAGCAAAAGTAGCGGAAGTAAAGAAACCGGTTGCACGTAAACCAACAGCAAAGAAAAAAACGAGTAATACGTGATGGGTACACCAACAGAAACTTTTGTGAGTCATCTGATAGAGCTACGTGACCGCCTGTTGCGCGCAGTGGTTGGTTTGCTCATTGCTTTTCTAGCACTATTTCCTTTCGCAAATAAGATTTATGTACTTCTAGCAGCGCCAATGATAGATAAGTTGCC
>JBFIDU010000257.1:0-2951 GCA_041603755.1 Methylophilaceae bacterium | reverse complement strand
TTGCTAGCGCGTCATATAGTGGCGCTGCCACATGAAAAACGACCTCAGCCTGCAAGGATGAGCCTACTTTTCCGGTACCGCGCACCAATTCGATTTCCTTAGCGGCTTCTGCACGAATCGCGCGAATCATTTCCCACTTGGATTTTAAACTAGTTTCATATTCAGCGTGAGCGACTGGCGTAATCACATCCTCTGCTTTAGACCAATCATGCAAAATAACAAAGTCTTCCGTTTCTGGGTATAAAGTCTGCCAAATCTCTTCTGCGGTATAACTGAGCACAGGCGCCATTAAGCCCGCTAACACTTGTGTGATTTTTAATAATACGGTTTGCGCTGCACGACGGTCATGAGAATCCTCGGCATTGGTATACATGCGGTCTTTAAGGATATCCAGATAGAACGCACCTAGGTCTTCTGCACAGAAGTGCTGTAATGCTTGCCCAACCTTATGCAACTCAAAGCTTTCATAAGCCGCTTTGCAGGTGTTGGATAAATCATTTAGCATGCCTAATGCATAGCGATCTAATTCTAACAATTCCTCATAAGGCACCGTATGCGCTTTAACATCGAAATCATCCACATTGGCTAGCAAGAAGCGTAAGGTATTACGAATCTTACGGTAACTATCTGCCACGCGTTTTAAAATCTCGTCTGATATAGTTAGTTCACCTGAGTAATCGGTACTGGCTACCCACAAGCGCAAAATATCCGCACCATAGGTATCCATCACCTTTTGTGGCGCGACCACATTACCTTTGGATTTACTCATTTTGTAGCCCTTGCCATCAACGACAAAGCCATGTGTCAGTAATGCATCGTATGGTGCACGACCATCAATCGCACAACCTGTGAGCAAACTAGATTGGAACCAACCGCGATGCTGATCGGAACCTTCTAAGTACAAATCAGCAGGAAAGCTTAAGTCTTCACGACGCTTAAGAACTGCGGCATGCGTTGTGCCAGAATCAAACCATACATCCAAGGTGTCGGTAACTTTTTTATATTGGTCAGCATTCTCTGGCGCATGTTCTGCTAGGAAAGTATCCACGTCTAAACTAAACCAAGCTTCAACTCCTATCTTTTCAACCAACAAGCAAGCGGCTTCTAACAACGCATTTGTTTTCGGATGTAAGGCTGCCGTTTCTTTATGTACAAATAATGGCATCGGTACGCCCCAGTTACGCTGGCGTGACACACACCAGTCAGGACGGGTTTTGATCATACCTTCTAATCTGGCACGGCCCCAATCTGGGAAGAACTGGGTGGCAGCTACTGCTTTATTCGCATGCTCACGCAAGCTAATGCCTGCTTTATCCGTGGCATTCATACCAACAAACCACTGATGCGTAGCTAATTGCATCAACGGGGTTTTATGACGCCAACAATGAGGAAAGCTATGATTCAACCTTGCGCTGGCAATTAAAGCGCCGCTATCTGCCATGTGCTCTAAAATGACTTTATTGGCATCTTTACGATTCAACCCACGTATCGGTGCAAACTCAACTAAATCACTTTCAAAGAATTTGCCATCACCACCCATGAGCACACGTGGTTTTTCTTCTGGGTAGTTGGCACGCATGACTAACCAGTCATCGTTACCATGCGCTGCAGCAGTATGCACCAACCCAGTACCGGCATCGGTTGTGACATGCTCTCCGCAAATTATTGGCACTTGGCGGTTATCAAATGGATGTTGCAATAACAAACCTTTCAAATCTGCACCCTTTGCTGACCCTAAAAATTTGCTATCTGTTACTTCGTAACGTGTTAGGGTCATCTCAGCCAAATCATGCGCCAAGATGAGCAACCCTTTGCTAGTTTGGATTAGATCATAGTCAAGCTCGGGATGAACGCTCACTGCTTGATTAGCTGGTAATGTCCAAGGTGTGGTCGTCCAGATAACGGCTAATGCATCACCTGTTACCGTTACACCAAATGCTTTACTTAATGCCGTATTATCGACAACCTTAAAGCCAACATCTATGGCAGGCGAATTGACGTCCTCATATTCAACTTCTGCCTCTGCTAAGGCTGAGCCACAATCCGTACACCAATGCACAGGTTTGCTGCCTTGGTATAGATAGCCATTTTTATAGATATCGCCCAGCGCACGCATAATGTCCGCTTCGGTTTTAAAATCCATGGTGAGATAAGGATTATCCCAATCACCCAATACACCCAGCCTGATGAAGTCTTTCTTTTGTTTTTCTACTTGTTCCGCTGCATAGGCACGGCATAATTCACGGAACTTAGCAGGGTCGATATTTTTGCCGTGATTTTTTTCTACCACCAACTCAATTGGCAAGCCGTGGCAATCCCAACCTGGCAAATAAGGCGCATCGTAGCCAGCCATGGTTTTGGATTTGATGATGATATCTTTTAGAATCTTATTAACAGCGTGTCCAATATGAATGTCACCGTTGGCGTATGGCGGGCCATCATGCAATATGAATTTTTTTGCTCCTTTGCGCGCCGCTCTGATTTTTTGATACAGCTTCTTCTCTTGCCAATTTTGCAACCATGCAGGCTCACGTTGCGCCAAATTGCCACGCATCGGGAAAGCCGTATCAGGTAGATTGAGTGGATACTTTTCGTTATTACTATCGGTCATGCTTTTTTCTAGTCTAATTTTAATTAATGGTTTTCAAAAAATGCCTGCGCATCACTAACATCGAGCGCAATTTGTGCTTTGAGCGCATCAAAGCCCGCAAACTTCATTTCATCTCGTATTTTATGAAAGAACTGCACATGTACGTGTTGATCGTACAAATCCCCTTCAAAATCGAACACATACACTTCAAGCATTAATGTGGGAATGCCTGCAATCGTTGGACGGACACCTAAATTTGCCACACCCTCTCGTCCATCTAATTTTACCGCATAAACGCCTGTAAAGGCAGGTCGCTCATGTCGCATATGCACATTTGCCGTTGGATAGCCTAATTGTCTGC
>JBFIDU010000256.1:0-2959 GCA_041603755.1 Methylophilaceae bacterium | reverse complement strand
TTAGACCAAGTGACTTTGCCAGTAAGCGTTTTCAATGGAACAGGCCAGCGTAGAATGTCAGCCAGATCAATAGCTGCATTTCGAGAATCTAAAATAATTGTTCCATAATCTTCATTGGCATCAATTTGACCACTTAATTGTTGAAGACCAGGAATGTTTTGATATGGCGATATGCTCAGATTGTCAAATGTGGATGCAATACGATAGTGGTTTGGTTTTGCGGGGTTGCCTTGCAGACTGAGTGCTAATGCATTCAGCTTTCCTTGCGGTGATAGTGCATTTAACGCTTGATTGTAACGCTCTGGAATCGTTACAACTTGCTGCAACTTTTTAAGAAAGTTCAGGTTGAAGGTATTTAATTGCAATGAAGCATTAATCCATGGTTCGCCATCTTTGCTTGTGTAAGAAACAAAGCCAGATCCTCCTTCAATGTTTAACTCATTTTCGGCATTTAATTTGATATTTCTTGCTGTGAGCGTTGTTGTATTTTTTGCTTTTTCCCATGAAAGTGTTCCTGACAATAGGTTTGCATTGAAAGGTTCTTTATCTCTACTGATTCTGCCAGCTATATTTTTCAGGTCGACATCTGCTTTTATTTTATCTAGCTGAGCATCTGAGAAATCCAATGAGATGGCAGCATCACCGCGGCCATTTTGCAGGTCAATTGGATAATCCAACCAGTCCTTCCAAGCAGTTAAATCAATGTTTTTGGTTTCAATATTCGCTGTTCCTTTCCATGTTTTTACTTTGCTAATATCACGACCAAAGAAATTACCATTAATCATTACTGGCTCTTTTGTACCAGAGGAAGGTATTGCAGATATAGCGTAAAGATGTTGACCAAATATCTTGCGCCAAGCTGGATTCCTTAGTGTTAAATTTGCGTTCTTCAATGATAGCGGCGGTGCTTGGCGCATGTCGTCTTGCCAAACAACAGTAGCATTTTTGATTCGGATATGGGATTGGCTTAGTATCCAATTTGGAAAGTCAGGACTTCCTTCACCGCCAATTGTTATACCCGCTATGTAAAGGTGACCATCTTCTGTTCGTTGTATCTTGAGTGTAGGATCGCTAATAGAGATGTAAGATAGGTGTGGTTGCAAAGTTGGAATACTCAACCATGAAAACTTACCTTTGACGTTGTTTAGGTGTAAAGCAGAGCTGTTTCCTTTATCGTAAATATCAATTTCACTGATAATCACCTGAGGTGAAATGCCATCCCAACCAGTAATGATATTACCAATGGTCGTTTTTAATCCGATTTTTTCTGTTATTTTAGATGCGATGTCATCTTTATAAGCATCAATATTTGGGAAAACCAAGAAACGAATCACTGCCGCGGTGATAATCATTAACAACAATATGAGTAATATTGCATAGATAAACCAACGAAATGTTTTTTTTATGATTATCACGATTATTTTAATTTAGATGTTGCTGTTGCATGTTTTTTACATTAATTGAAGATTTTACTAGAGTTTGGACTACAAGATAGCGAATAAATTCTTATTTAATAGACTTTAATATTTTTGTTTGCTAACAGTCCTTTTAGTAATTGGCCCAGTTTGCTTTAGAATAGCGTCTTTCATCAACTCTCGTTGGCAGTTCCGTCTTGATACAGTTTAAAAATATAACAATTGCACGCGGTATTAAAGTTTTAGTCGAAAATGCTTCATTACAATTACATCCAGGCCATAAAGTTGGCTTAACAGGAGCAAACGGGACGGGTAAGTCTAGTCTGTTTGCAATGTTGAGAGGTGAGTTGCATGTTGAAAAAGGGGATTTAGAAATCCCAGCCAATTGGTCGATTGGATATGTCGCACAGGAAACACCGGCATTATCTTTATCTGCTATTCAGTTTGTGCTGGAGGGCGATGAAGAGTTAACGCAGATTGAAAGTTCACTGTTAAAAGCAGAAGCAAACAATGATGGCACGTTGATAGCAGAGTTGCATACGCGTTTGTCGGATATTGAGGGTTATGCAGCGCGCGCACGTGCAGCAGAATTAATGCATGGTTTAGGATTTCAGCAAGAGAAATTAACAGAACCAGTTTCATCATTTTCTGGAGGGTGGCGAGTACGTCTGAATTTGGCCAGAGCGTTAATGTGCCGATCGGATTTATTACTGCTTGACGAACCGACTAACCATTTGGATTTGGAAGCTGTTATTTGGCTGGAAGGCTGGCTTAAAAGTTATAACGGTACACTATTGCTTATTTCTCACGATAGGGATTTTTTGGATGCGATCGTCAGCCATATTGCGCATATTGAGCATCAAACATTGACCCTATATAAAGGTGGCTATAGCGATTTTGAACGACAACGCGCTGAGAAAATGGCCCTTCAGCAGGCAATGCATGAAAAGCAGCAGCGTAAGGTCGCGCATTTACATAGTTATATAGACCGCTTTAAAGCGAAAGCAACCAAAGCAAGACAAGCACAAAGCCGAATTAAAGCATTAGAGCGTATGGAAATCATTAGTGCGGCACATATAGATTCACAATTCAGTTTTAGTTTTAGGCCACCATTAAGTTCGCCAGAGCCGCTCATTGCTATCAATGACATCGATGTCGGTTATGCAGAAAAACCGATATTGACTGACATTTCACTCACATTACGTCCTAGAGAGCGCCTTGGTTTGCTAGGCCCAAATGGCGCAGGCAAGACAACACTCATTAAACTACTAGCTGGAGAGTTAGCTGGTCTTTCTGGTAAACGTACTTTAGGTAAAGATTTAAATATTGGTTATTTTGCGCAGCATCAGCTTGAGCAGTTACGTGCTGATGAGTCACCATTGCAACATATGCAGCGTCTGGACCAAAATGCAAAAGAGCAGGAACTACTTAATTTTTTGGGTGGATTTGATTTTCGTGGTGAAATGGCACGTTCGCCTTGCGAAAACTTTTCTGGCGGTGAGAAGTCAAGGTTGGCTTTGGCCTTGTTAATCTGGTCTCGTCCT
>JBFIDU010000255.1:0-2963 GCA_041603755.1 Methylophilaceae bacterium | reverse complement strand
TTTAGCCTCAGCTAAAGCATACAATAAGCAGTTTGGTATCACAGGAGTACTACTCTATGATGAGAACAGTTTCTTGCAGTTTATTGAAGGACCGAAAGAGGCATTGATAAAAGCGTATCAACGTATCAAATCAGCTAGCCAGCATCACGCTATTTTCGAACTTGCCAATGAAGCTGCGCAAAAAAGATATTTTGAAGAGTGGCAAATGGGTTTTTGTACGACAACTCAGTCCACAATGCAAACAATTGCTAATGCAAACTGGGTTAAATCTATCCAAAACGTGCGCGATTCTAAAGCAGAGCCTGATGGACTCGCGTTATTATTGGATTACTGGGATGCATATAAACAAGAGACTTAATGCGTACTGAGCTTATGCTTTTAACCATCTCGCGACATCCATCGCAAAATACGTTAACACCGCATCCGCACCCGCACGTTTAAACCCAAGCAGGCTTTCCATCACACAAGCTTGCTCATCTAACCAGCCATTTTGTGAGGCTGCTTTTAGCATGGCATATTCACCACTGACTTGATAAGCAAAGGTCGGCACACCAAACTCCTGTTTAACACGACGCACGATATCTAAGTACGGCATACCTGGCTTTACCATCACCATATCAGCGCCCTCTTGCAGATCTAGTAGCACTTCTTTAATTGCCTCATCAGTATTGGCTGGATCCATTTGATAAGTGTTCTTATTGCCTTTACCTAGGTTACTTGATGATCCTACAGCATCACGAAATGGTCCATAAAACGCAGAGGCATACTTAGCGGAGTAGGCTAAAATGCGGGTATAGATATACTCCTCTTTTTCTAGCGCATCACGAATAGCACCAATACGACCATCCATCATATCGGATGGAGCAACAATATCAGCACCTGCCTTTGCATGACATAGTGCCTGCTTGACTAACACGTCAACTGTCTCATCATTTAGGACATATCCATCATCATCAATAAGTCCATCTTGCCCGTGTGTAGTATAGGGATCTAATGCGACATCAGTAATCACGCCTAACATTGGAAACGCTTCTTTTAATGCTTTAACGGTACGAGGCACCAAACCATTGCTGTTATAGGCTTCCTTTGCCATCAAACTTTTCCCCTCTTGTGGTATCACTGGAAAAATTGCAATTGCGGGAATACCTAGCGCTACACATTCCTCTGCTGTTTTGAGCAACACATCAATACTCTGCCGTTGTACGCCTGGCATTGATGGCACTGCTTCAGTTCGGTTTTCGCCTTCAAGGACAAATACAGGATAAATTAAGTCGTTGGCGGTAAGCCTATTCTCTCGCATTAGTCGGCGTGAAAATTCATCTTTCCGCATACGACGTGGACGGTTTGCAAGTAATTGGTTAGCCATAAAATATCCTTCAATACTTTCGCGTGTTTTAATTAGAAATTTTTTGTTTATTCATCTTACTATTTATTTTTCTGAAGGTGAACAAATGACGCAGCATTGATATACAGAGCGTAAAACAACAAAGTAAATCATAGCAACGGAAGTGCGTACTATAAATAGAAATCAGGCAAAGACCTGTTTAAATGCTAAGCCTGGATCAGGCTGACGCATGAACGCCTCACCAACCAAGAACCCATTGACATTATTGCTGCGCATTAAAGCTACGTCTTCTGCAGTAAATATGCCCGACTCGGTGATGACAAATCGATCATCTGGTAATTTTCCTAGTAAATCTAAGGTAGTTTGCAAAGTAACATCAAAGGTTCGCAAATTACGGTTATTGATACCCACTAACGGCGTTTCTAACTGCAATGCCATCTCTAATTCGTTACCATCATGAACTTCCACCAGTACAGCCATACCTAATTCATGAGACACTTCTTCTAGCAGCTGCATTTGCTTTAACTCTAGCGCAGCAACAATAAGCAGAATGCAATCAGCGCCCATTGCGCGCGCTTCAACTACTTGATAGGGGTCTATCATAAAGTCTTTTCGTAGCACGGGCAGGTTACAAGCAGCCCGCGCCTGTTTAAGGTAATCAGCAGATCCTTGAAAGTATTGTTCATCTGTCAATACAGACAAACAGGCAGCCCCAGCTTGTTCATAACTTTTTGCTATTTCTGCTGGATTAAAATCTTCCCTGATTACACCTTTAGACGGACTGGCCTTCTTAATTTCAGCAATCACAGCTGGTAAGTTCGCTTCATCTTTTTTAGCTAGGTTGCCGACAAAATCTCTGGGTTCAGGTTGCGCTAATGCTTCTTCATGGATAGCTTTTAACGATTTAATTGCGCTCGCCTTTGCTATTTCTTCTCTTTTCGTCGCTAGTATTTTATTTAATATATCTGACATGATTGTTGATGATTGCCTTTGGTAAACTTTTTATGTGCGCTTATTGATACTTAATTCCATTGTGGATAATCCAGCCTGCCACGTGCTGACCTTGTGGGTCGTGGTGTGTCCAATGCACAAGACCACCTTTGGGATTATATCCATACTCACCTCTAAAAGTAATTTTGTCACCTACTTTTAGCGTATTGATACGTGGCGCGAGGTCAATATTATGGGCAAATAATAATGTTTGCCCGCTCGCTAATTCCAAAATAAATTTTTGATGTCGTGAGCCTTGATTATCGTCAGGTAATAACTTCATGACGGTACCTGCACCCTCCACCATTGCATCGTTTGCTTTTTCTGCAAACAATGTTTCTGGCGCGGGATATTCTTGAACTGCTTCAAGTTGACTAATCGCATCTTGCGATAACAAAGGTGCAGACGATGGCTCAGTTGGTGAACAAGCCGTGAGTAGTAACGCAAAAATTAAGATAATAAAGCGAGTCATGATGATAGCTAACGCGATTGTAAAGCTTCTAGCTTGGCAAGCGCAGCCTTGCTATCAATCATTTCGGCTGCCTTTTCAATGCCATCTTTGAGTGACTGAGCAATACCTGCCACATAGATTGCAGCACCCGCATTTAATAAGACAATATCTCTGGGC